>CAMVHR010000013.1 GCA_947167345.1 uncultured Treponema sp. | reverse complement strand
AGATTTTGATGCTCCTGAAAAAACTGTTGACTTTGGAGCTGTTCCTGATTTTGATGCACCAGCTTCATCTGATTTGTCTGAGATTGGCGATTTGCCTGATTTGGACAGCATGGGAGATATTGGTGCTGCCAGTGGCGCAGATGCTGGCAGTGTTGTGGACGGATTACCAGCAGAAGATATGACCTCTATTCCTGATTTTGATACATCAGGCATGGACATGAGTGATGCAGATTTTTCAACACCGCCTGCTAGTTCTTCTGACTTTGAGTTTGGAAACATTACTTCTGTAGAAGGTGATGACTTTTCTATCCCTGGATTTTCAGATACTCTTACGGCAAACCTTAATAAGCGCAAGGAAGAGTCTTCTTCTACCCAACCTGAGGATGGTGAAGAAAAGTCTGATCAGCCAAAGAAAGAAAAAAATACATTTACAGATGCAGAATATAAGCTGTTCCTTCAGAATCTTGAGCATTATCCATTAAATGTGCGTATTGCACTTGAAGATTTTGTTGTAAAGAATGAATTTACCGATGATGCAGTCTTTGAAGTTCTTGAAAAGATTCTGAGAAAAGTTCCTGCCCGTCAGGTTGCTTCTGACCTTGAAAAGAAACTGGACATTTCTATTCCTGTTCCTAGGGACTTTGAGCACCGTACTGCAGAGGAATATGATGCATACAAGCATTCTATAGAATATCAGCTGAAGAACAGGATTATTCCTGGAGTCATTCTGACAACAGTTGCTGCCATAATGTGCTACTGCATATTCATTTTCTCTAAAAACTTCATAGTATTTCCTTTGCGTGCACAGAGCTTGTATAAGCAGGGTTATGTTCATATCCAGCAGAGTGAATATCCTCTGTCAGAAGATAAGTTTAATGATGCCCAGACGTATAAAATCATGAAGTCATGGTTCTTTAAATATGCACGAAGTTACAGGGAGCACAAGCAGTATGAACGAGCCCGTAACATGTATAAAAGAATTGTAAGGCAGTTTGATCATGACAAAACAGCTGGACTTGAATGGGCTTCAATGGAAGCTGAGGATTTGTATAATTATGAAGAATCAGAACGCGTAATAAAGCGTGAGGTTCTTGATTATCATGTTAATGATTCTGATGCAATCCTTCAGCTTGGTGATATGTATCTTGATTGGGCAACTGAAAAAGAACCGTCTAAGTTTGAGCTTGCAAAGCAACAGTATGATTTACTTATGCAACTGTATGGGAATAAGAAAAATAATGTTCCTACATATCTTGCCCGTCAGATGCGCTATTATATACGTACAGATAATTTGGGACTCGTCTTGCAGTACAAGCAGAATTATTTCCCTATAAACAAGAATCTTGGGGATGATGATTTGGTTGAGCTTTCGGGATATCTGTTGAACAAGCGTTATGGAACATTGCCTCTGTCTGAAGAAAATCTTCGCTCTCATATAGAAGGTTTGAGAAGCATGCTTGAGGATGCAATGAAACGTGCTCCTGATAATCCTATGGCTATGTACAATATGGGGCAGTACTTTGTAAAGACAAATAACGGAAAGCGCGGTGTTGCATTCTTTAAAGGTGCAATTGATGTGTTTAAGTCTAAACAATACCGCAATCGTCGCGATACATACCGTTATATTGATACATATCGCCTTTTGGGTGAAGAATATGTCAGTGAGCGTGAATTTATTCTTGCCGAACAGGCTTATCAGCAGGGAATTGAGATTTTTGAAAAGGAAAACGATTCCAGTGGTTTTGAAAGTACTCCAGACATTGGTAAGTTGTACAGCGATATGGGAGATATTGATTATTTTGTCTCTGGTGACATGGACACTGCTCTCCGTAATTACATCAAGGCTGTAAACGGCAAGAATGATACATCTTCAATCCGTTATAGAATAGGCTATATCCAGTACAGAAACAGAAATTACCCCGAAGCACTGGGGTCGTTTATACGCAGTGCGGAAGGTGCTCCTGAGGATACTCATGTGCTTCTTTCGCTTGCAAATACTCTTAGCCTTCGTGATGATAACTATGCGGCACAAGGTTACTATGAAAAGCTTTTGAATATCCTTGATACCCAGCGTCAGTTACATGGTGTGCTTTTGCCACAGGTTCGCGAAGACCAGGCCGATATTGTTGATACGTACATGAAGGCTTCTAATAACCTTGGTGTAACGCTTGCCCGTATTGCTCAGCTGACTGGAGACAGCAAGATGAATGCACATGCAATAGTAAGCCTTCAGGAAAGCCTTAGGGCATGGGATGCTCTTACGAGAAATCAGGAAACAATGCTCCGCCTTGAAGGTTCCAATCTTGCTGCTCAGAATATTAAGTATCTTACAGAGCCATATTCTGAATATGAGCCGGGAATTTACACTTCAATTCCTAACATAATGAATGATGAAGAAGGTCTTGAGTGAAACATTCTTCCTGTAAAGCTATAGGAATAGTAAAACGTCAGTATCTTAATGATATAAGGAAGGAAGTATTCCGCAAATCCATTCATATTTGCAGTGCATTTATTCCCATCCTGCTTCATTATTTTAAGTGTCCGGTACTTGTTGCCTTGGCTTTTGCAGTGATAGCATATACTGTGGCAGAAATGCTCAGATTAAAAGGAATTTCAATACCTGTTGTTTCTGCCGTGACTGCTGCCGCTGCAAGAAAGCGTGATGAAAATAAGTTTGTGCTTGGACCTGTCACTCTTTCATTAGGAATTCTTGTGTGTGCCCTGCTGTGGAATCCTCTTCCTGCCTCAATCGGAATTTATGCACTTGCATTTGGTGACGGTCTGGCAAGCCTTTCAGGCAAGCTGTTTGGAAAAGTGCAGATTCCGTTGACTCAGGGGAAAACAGCTGTTGGCAGCCTTACATGTTTTGCTGCAATTTTTGTGTCATGCTTTCTGGCATCAGGCAATGCCTATGTATCACTTATAGTTGCGTCACTGGGAATGTTTATAGAACTTATGCCAATAAAGGATTTGGATAATATAATAATTCCTATTGTGCTTGGTGGAATTGCACAGTTTTTACTTCCATAAATACTGAGAATGCAGATATTTCAGGTAAATGACAGATCCTATTGTCATGCAAACTGCTCCAAAAGCAAGCATTATGTAGCAGTCTGCATTGTAAAGTATTTTATATCCTGCCATGATTAAGATGCATCCTAAAATCTCTCTCGAAAGTTTTTCTACATGGTTTGTTATGCCTTCGTAAAGAATTACGCTTATTGTTGCTAGCATCAGTGTGTATTGGAATGCGTTAAAAAGCATTCTTTCGCCGGTCTGTACCGTAAATGTGGAAAGAAGTTCTACTGTTGAAATTGGATATATCTGCCCGATTGTAATGGCAATTATGAACAGTATTACGAAATTTCGTTCTACATACTGTCTTTGTTCGGTTTCGTTAAATATGACAGAAAATAGTAATCCCAGACATGTTGCTATTCTACCTGTAATGACGATTCTTCCGGTTAGTGCAAGGGCTACGGATGTTTTGCTCCATAAACCATCAATCGGGACAAAAATTCTTACGCCTTCAAAAAGGCATCCTGTTACAAATGCCATAAAGTATATGACTTCAATAGCCTGTGTTTTTTCAAAATGTACGTATAGCAGTATGGTAACTACAATGGAATATATGTAAAAAAACAGTATTGCAGCACATGTTGCATAGAAATTTCTTGAAAAAAGTATTGAGTCTGGCATTTTTATTGATACAGGTCTTGTGAGGTTTTCGGGGGTGAAAACCGTGCCATTGTATATTGAAAGACCTAGACGTATTGCACTGAAAATGAACAGCATGAATGAAACTATGATAAAGGTGAGCAACAGTCTGTTTCTTGATTTTAATGTCATAAAAATAGAATAAACTATGTAGAAATTTTAGTAAAGCCTGTTTTGTTCGTTCCGATATTGTATGAAGGGAACTGTTTTTTATTATTGGGAGGAATTATGAAGAAAATACTGCTCTGCATAGTATTGTCCTTTACAGCGTTTATGTTCTCTTTTGCAGGCGATGCAGCCGCGTTTTCTGATATAGGATTTTCTAGTGACGGTAAAACATATATATTCGGGGAATATGGAAAAATCGATAAGAAATTTCAGGCCTGGGCAGAAATTTATACCGTTGACATTGCTAAGAATGAATATGTTCCTGATGAAGTTTTTATAACAAAGCCAAGCAAGTCTACGGCTTCTATTTCTGGAAAAAAAGCTTATGACGACTTAAAGGTTAAGTCATTGGCTTCCCTAAAGAAGTATGACTGTACTCCATACAGCGTGGCGAATCTTCTGTATGTAAAGGAAGGATCTGCCGTTACGAATGACATTCGTTTTCAGGATTTTGATTCTTCTTCAGAAGAAAAGGATATTTTTTATCACATAAGGCTTATTCCTACATATAGGGGAAAAGGTAAGAATGTCTATTCAAAATACTACATCTCAATGCAGATGGAAGACGGTGAAGGCAGAGTAATAAAGTCCTGGAAACTCGGAAATCCTGATTATGAGCGGAAAGGCATAAGTTCTTATCAGATAGAAAGAATTTTTACAGACAAAACAAAAACTTCTCTTGTACTGGTCATTCAGAAAACCCTTGAAGATGATTCGGGTACATCTATCCGCTATATGGTTGAAACATTAAAGCTAAAATAAAAAAATTGTAAAAAAAATAATTTTTTTTTGCAGAATTTGTACAAAAAGTTAGTTTCAGGTGCATATCTATAATAGGAGTATGTATATGAAATTAACTTTTTTTTATGTCCTTAAAACTGTAATGCAGTCTGCTGTTCTTTCTGCTGCAATACTTTTTGTTGTTTCCCCTGCCAGCTGTTCTCTTTCAAAAGATGGAATTCGGTTGCTTGCCTGTGAAACTGTTCCTGAACTGTTGTCTTTTTCTGCAGATAGTCCCAAGGAAATTTCTTTCAGGTTTGATCGTAATGTCCATTTTGAGAATCTGCGTGTATATGAGTCTGATAATGATGAGTGTCTGCTGGATTATGATTGTGATGCTACAAAGATGGAAACTGAAAAGATTTTGACTTTGGCAAATCCAGCTGTAATAGGAAAGAGTTATACTGTTGACGGAGTTGTTGGAGATGAAAACGGAAATTCTCTTCTGTTCAGTGTAGGTTTTAAAGGTTTTAATGATAATTTGGCGCAAATGTTTATTGCGGAAGTAAGAAATGCTTATTCGTCTAAGACGAACCAGTATGAATATGTAAAGTTCTACTGTTCAAAGGGAGGAAATCTTTCGGGCTATGAATTTTTTACTGCTGGAGACGGGTTGCAAAAGAAATTTGAGTTTCCTGAGATTACTGTTAAGGCTGGAGATTATGTAACTGTACATCTTAGAAAAATGAAGGATGATGGCGGTGAATACAGGCAGAAAGGCATGATTGATGAAATTTATGGAGACAAGACCGCTTCTTATGCAGTTGATTCTTCGAGAGACAGCTGGGATTTCTGGATCGAAAACCAGAAGAGCCGTATTAGTCCGTCTGACATTATTGTTCTTAGAAATTCAGCGAACGGGGAAGTTTGTGATGTCCTTTTGCTTGCTGATGTCAATAACAATGGAAAGTGGAATGCAAAATTTGACGATGTATGTCAAATGGTTGAATCCAGCAGCCTTTGGCTTGATGAAAGCGGCAGTGCTTCCAGCGACATTTCTAGTGCTGTTGCGTGCACGGGCATTACAAGTTCTGCCGTAAGCAGAACGATATGCAGGAAAAGATTTAACCAGCCGTCCTGTGCAGATGACTGGTATATAAAGACTAAAAGAAAATCAAAGGCTAGGTAATTCCCTTTGTTTTGTATATTTCCAGTCATAAGCATGGCTTCCTCCTGTACCGGAAGCGATGCGTTCGTTTTCTTTTTGAATCTGGAATAAAATCATTCGTTTAAATACATCCAAAAGTGGCTCCGGATTTACGGTTTTATTTTCTATACCGGTTTCCTGGAGCTCCTTTATGAGGTAGTAACAGGATTCTATTGTAGAAACACAATATTCCTTCGGTTCCCTCTTGAATGTGAAAATGCTTTTGTAATTGCCGGTGAATGAGAATTTTGGAACAGGTTTTAGGTTTTGGGAAAGCTTTACCATTTTTTTTGCGCATGCCCATGTTGCATCAACAATAAAGACTAAAAGCGTTTTGCCGTGAATTGCCTGTGAAAAGCCATCTTTTTTACTTGTCCATGCATCAGGAGCAGGGTAAAGCATTACTGGATAATATGAAGGATCTGCAAGCAGTTCGTTTACTCTTTGATTTTCAGTAAAATCAACGCCCATTAGTATTTCACTGCCTGGAAGACTTAAGGATGCGAGTCTTCCTGTACCTGTGCGCTGCTGTTTTGCTTCCTTTGGATGCATCAAAAATACAAATTTTACTTTTGTATCAACTGGTTTTATATATTTGCAATAGCATGAGGCTTTTGGCCTCATGCACCTGAAGCATAAATCAGCCATTGATGAAACCGAGCATTGCGTCTTTTGATGTTGCTCCTACCTGTTGTTTTTCAACTTTTCCATTCTTAAAGAGAATGAAGTTCGGAATACTCATTATGCCGTATTTTTCTGCAAGCTCTGGATTGTCATCTACATTAACCTTGCATATTTTTACAGATGTCTGTTCAGAAGCTATTTCTTCCAGTACGGGAGACATCATCTTGCAAGGACCACACCATGGTGCCCAAAAGTCAACAAGTACAGGTTTGCTGCTTTCCAATACTTCTTTTGCAAATGTCTGTTCGTTTACTTCTAATGCCATATAGTTCTCCTTTAGGATATGGTTTCTTACTAAAAATATAATGGTAATGCCGAATTTTATCAAGAAAAAAAGGTTGTCTCACAGTTTGTGAAGCAGATGCACAAAAAAATGGCAAATGGTACAGAGCTTCTATTGACCAAGCCAAAATAAATTTGCTATTATATGCTACACTTTATATATTGTTTGTGGTAAACCCGTTACTTACCCCGACAAATACAAATTTCAGAGGTTTTAAGATGTACGCAGTTGTTGAGTATAAAGGCAATCAGTACAAGGCAGAAAAAGGTGCCGTTCTTCAGGTTAGCAAGATTAATGACGCAAAGGAAGGCGACACAGTTACAATCGATACAGTTCTTCTTGTAAGCGACGGTGACAAGGTTTCTGTAGGTACTCCTTATGTAAAGGGTGCTAAGGTTACTGTAAAAGTTGGTGATACATTCAAGGATAAGAAAGTTCTTGTTTTCAAGTATAAGTCAAAGAAAGATTATCACCGTCTTATCGGTCATCGTGAACAGTATACACACGTTACTGTAGAGGATGTTGTACTGGCATAAGCTCTGACAGAGTTTTGTAATGACTGAGGTTGTATTGGTCTGTAGTAGAGAAGGGTGCTTCAAGGCATGTACTGCTAGCGGGCATTCTGGATTTGCTGCCAAGGGAAAAGACATTGTGTGTGCGTCAGAAACTACCATTTTACGCACGGCTCTTGATGTTCTTGAAAAGACCGATACTCTTAATGTAAAGGCTGATGCTCCTTCCCGTGGACAGCTCGCATTCATTGTGGAAGAGGGTGAACCCCTAAACAGGGAACGGCTTATATGTGTTGCGGATTTTATACGATGCGGTTTGAAAGCCTTGTCTGATGAATATCCTGACAACATTCGGCTGCGAGAAATTATAGAAGAATAAGAAACCGATTTTATATTGGTGGAGGAATACTATGGGAAGAACGAAAGGCGGTAGCGGCGCAAAAAACGGTCGTGATTCAAACCCTAAGCACTTGGGCGTTAAAGTATACAGTGGTGAAACAGTAACAGCAGGTTCAATTCTTGTAAGACAGAGAGGAACTCGCATCCATCCGGGCAGCAATGTAAAGAGAGCTGGTGATGACAGTCTTTTTGCTACAGTAAACGGAAAGGTTGTTTACGGAGAGCGCAAGGATCGTAAGATTGTTTCTGTAGAACCAGTTGCAGAAGCATCTAACTAAACTGATACTGTTGTGTGGAAGCCCAGTCTGAGTGTTTCAGGCTGGGCTTTTTTGTTACAGAATAGGGGGTTCCCTAAGGTACGGTGTGCTATGATTCAATTTGCTGATGAAGCAGTAATAAAGGTAATCTCGGGAAAAGGTGGAAATGGCTGTGTTTCGTTCCGCCGTGAAAAGTACATTCCAAATGGCGGTCCTAACGGTGGTGACGGAGGCCGTGGTGGCGACGTTATTTTTTGTGTAAAACGTAATCTTAGGACACTTGCTCATTTGCGCTTTCATCCTATATTCAAAGCTCGTAATGGTGGTGACGGCATGAGCTGGAATAAGTTTGGAAAGGATGGCGAGGATGTTGTTATTCCTGTTCCTCCGGGAACAATTATCAGAGATAATGAAACTAACGAAATAATTCACGACTTTAAGGATGAAGATGAAGATTTGCAGTTTGTCCTCTTGCATGGTGGAAAAGGTGGTTGGGGTAATGTTCACTTCAAGTCCAGTACAAATCAGGCTCCCCGTTATGCACATGCAGGAAAGCCGGGTGAAGAAAAATATCTTAAGGTGGAACTGTCTATCATGGCAGATATAGGGCTTGTCGGTTTTCCGAATGCAGGAAAGTCTAGCCTTCTTGATTTTTTTACAAATGCACGTCCAAAAATTGCACCATATCCTTTTACAACAAAAGTTCCTAATCTTGGTGTCCTTCATGTTGATGAAAACAATGACATCATAATTGCGGACATTCCTGGAATTATTGAAGGTGCCTCCGAAGGTGCGGGACTTGGCATACGTTTTTTAAAACATGTTTCACGTACTGCAGGTCTTTTGTTTATGATTGACTGTAGCGATGAAAAGTGTCTTGACTCTTATGATTTGCTGCTTAAGGAACTTGCTTCCTATGGTAACGGTCTTATGGAAAAGCCAAGAATCGTACTGTGCAATAAAATTGATGTTGAAGGTGCGGAAGAAAAGGCATTGGAAATAAAAGCAAAGATTTCAGAATCTGATTCTTCTGCTGTTGTAATTCCTGTTTCTGTAATGGCACGCACGAATATGGATAGTGTACGACGTGCAATTATAGAGCTTGTTGAAAAGATGGAACGAACCCATGCTCCTGGACGGAATCATGCAGGCTCAAAGAATATGGCGGATGCTGGCAAAAAGAGCGATTTTCTTTCAAGCCGTTCTGTTGATGACAGCATGGAAGAACAGTTTCCAGGTTCGGAACAGTAATGAAAATTGCAGTATTGGGTGGAAGTTTTAATCCTATTCATATAGGGCATTTGGCTCTGGCTGATGAAGTGTGTACAACTTTGGGCTATGATAAGGTTCTGTTTATTCCTACGTACAATCCTCCTCACAAAGAAATGAATGCCGCTCTGCCTGCTTCTGAGCGTCTTGAACTTGTAAGGCAGGCTTGCAGTGCGGATTCAAGATTTTGTGCGGAACCCTGTGAAATTGAGCGTTCTGGAGTTTCGTATACTTACGATACTATCTGCTATCTTGAAGAACACTACAGAAAAGAACTTGATGGTCCTATAGGACTTATTATGGGTGATGATTTACTGCCAGGTTTTCATTTGTGGTATAAGGCTTCGGAACTTGCCCAAAAATGCATATTAATTCTTGCCCGACGTGAAGTTAAGGCGGAAGATAAAAATCATGCAAATGTACATTCGGGGGAATATGCAAAAGTGTCTCATGGGGAGCAGGCTTTTGATATTGCCTCAGAGCCTCTTTTTAAGGATGCAGTGCGTCTGGATAATGCTGTTCTTCCAATAAGTTCTACTGATATCCGTTCTCGCATTGCAGACGGCAGAAGTTTTAAGTATCTTGTGCCAACTGCTGTTTTTAATTATATTAAAGATGGTTCTTTATATGGATATAAATAGCTCTGAATTGGTTGAAAAAATCCGTGAGTATGCTATGTCGGCAGAGAAGAAAACTCGGTTTGAGCATAGTGTGCGTGTTGCACAGACCGCAGAATATATGTGCGGAATTTATGGTGTTGATAAAACAAAGGGGTATGTTGCAGGTCTTGCTCATGATATATGTAAGGATTTGCCTGATGAGGAGCAGCTTTTCCTTGCCGAAAAAGACGGGCTTCCAATTTCTGATGCCGAAAGAAACTTTCCTTCCCTTTTGCATGGAAGGGCTGCGGCTGTAAAACTCAGAGATGACTTTGGCGTTACTGATGATGAAATCCTTGAAGCTGTTGCAAGGCATACACTTGGAGCGTGTAATCTTTGTCCTCTTGCAAAGATTGTTTATGTTGCAGATAAAATAGAGCCAGGACGGCCTCAGTCTACGGATTCTTATAGACAGAAGCTTTTTGAAATGAATCTAGACAAAATGACTCTCGCCGTTCTTGAAGAAAATATTGAATATCTTCTTTCTAAAGGAAAGAAGCCCGCTCCTGAAAGTTATGCTTTTGAGGAAAGCCTTTTGGGAGCTGGTTTGGGAGCGGTCTAATGGCTTTTTCAAAAGAAGTTAAAGGTTTGATTTTTATTGGTGTCATTATAATGATTTTTTCTGTTACAGTATTTTTGCTGTATCTTAATTTAAAGACAGATCCTGTTGCAGATAATCTGAAAAAAGATGAGACTGTAAAAGTCCTTTTTGTTCTGAGTGATGATGACGGAAATGCCCTTGCAACGGAGGTCTTTATATGCTACCCGAAGACAAAAAGGGCTACGGTGTTTGATGTAACTGGTAACACGGGAGCTATTTATAAAAGTCTTGGCCGCACCGACAGAATTGATGCAATTTATAAGGAAAAATCAATTGAAGTATATAAGAGTGAGATTGAAAAATTCCTTGACTTGGCAATTCCCTTTACTGTTGAAATTACACTTGAAAATTTTGGTCTCTTGACCGATTTGCTTGACGGTCTTAATGTTTTTGTGCCTACACCTGTTGATGCTGTATCTCCTGATGGTACTCGGTGGATGTTGCCCAGTGGTGCAATATCTTTAGATGGAGACAAAATTCAGACTTATATAAACTATATTCTGCCGGAAGAAACTGATGATGATCAAGAAAGCCGCAGAAGAACGGCATTTGTTTCGTTTTTGACAGCATTCAATGAAAACAGGGATGTTTTTTTGAATAAGAAAAATTTTCCTGTATTCAGTTCAAAGATGAAGAGCAATATAGATGATGATGATTTTTATAACTTGATAAAAATTGTTTCTGACATTCAGACTGATACTGTTACAACTCAAGCTGTTGTTGGAAGTCCTCGCGTTGTGGATGGAAAAACTTTGCTTTTCCCTTATATGGACGGGCAGCTGATGAAAGACATTGTAAAACAGCGTATACGCATGCTTGTAAGCGACAGTACTGGTGAAAACCGAACTTATAACATTGAGATTTTGAATGGAACTTTAAAACAGGGGCTTGCACAGAGAGCTTCAACTTCTTTAAACGGAGCAGGCTATAAAGTCATTAAGGTTGGAAATGCCGACCGCAATGATTATGAACATACTGTTATCATCAATCATATTGGAAATGATGAAGCAGCATCTTCTTTAGGTGATTTCATAACGTGTTATAATATAATAAATGAGGAACTTCGGACTTATGAAGACGATGTTTCTGATGTAGACTTTTCAATCATTTTAGGCAAGGACTGGGACGGACGGTATGTTCGCGGTGGTTTTGGCAAAGACGATTTGGGAAAATAAAATAATTGATGTGAGGATATATCATGGAAAAAACAGATGAGACAAAGGCTTTGGAAATAGCCCAGCTTATGGAAGATTATAAAGGACAGGATGTAACTGTTCTTGATGTTTCTGGATTGAACAGCTGGACTGATTATTTTGTTATTGTTACCATAACTAGCGGTGCACATTGGCAGGGTTTGTATAAGCAGATAAAAGATTACATTGCAGAAAATGACATGCAGGTGCATGTTACTTCAAATAAAAGTCCTCAGGGTGATGACTGGAATCTGATTGATTTGGGTACTGTAGTCGTTCACTTGATGTCTAAAGATGCCCGTGATTTTTATGAACTTGAAAAGTTGTGGCATGCAGCTAAAAAACTGAAGTAGCTTGCGGAAATGTAAAAAGGTTTCCTTTATGAAGAAAATTCTTCAGAAGGAAACCTTTTTTATAAAATTAAAAATTATTATCATCTAGGTCAGCAGGATCGCTGTCTTCTTCGATTTCTTCGTCATCATTATAAAAGTCATCATCGAAGCCACGACGGCGGTTGTCATATCCATCCTCTGCTTCCTGATCATCAAAAGGTTCATCGTAATCGTCTACATCATCTTCGTCGAGACTGTCTTCAAACTCGTCGTCATAATAGTCCTGATCTTCATCGTCCTCAAAATCATCATCAAAATCATCTAAATCATCGTCCTGATAATCGTCATCGTATGAAAAACCAGAAGCTTCTGCAAAGTCCAGATAATCGTCATCGAGCATGGTAGTATTCCCCTTAATATGCTGATCTAACCCTATACCGTCCATCTAAAAATGTAGAATAGGATAAATCTTTTGTCAAGGTAAAAAACTAATTCTGTTGACATAATTTCATAAAAAGTCTAATATAATTTTCGTATGGCTGATAGCATAACTGTTACGGCTCCGGCAAAAATAAACATAGGACTTCGCGTCTTGCCGAAACGATTGGACGGTTACCACAGTATTGAGAGTATTTTTACAACGGTTTCTTTGTACGATACTCTTACAGTTTCTTCTGATGCACCTGAAGGTGCTTGTATTGTGGAATGTGAGGAAATGAATCTTCCTCAGGAAAATACATTTACTACGGCATACAAAGCTTTCTGCGTGCTGACTGGTACGAAATACGGAGTTCGTGTTAACGTAACAAAGCGTATTCCTTCTGGCGGTGGATTGGGGGGCGGATCAAGCGATGCTTCTTCTTTTATTCAATCCGTTGACAGATTATTTAATACTCGTCTTGCAGCAGATGACTTGCATAAGATTGCAGGCCTTGTCGGTAGTGATGTTTTCTTTTTTACTCAGGCACTGATTGAAGGAAATAAACGTCCTTTTGCGGCAGTTGTCGGAGGAAGAGGGGAGCATATAACTCCTATAGAACCGCGGAATGATTATTCTGTTGTTCTTGTTTTTCCGGGTGTGAGTGTCTCTACTAAAGATGCTTATTCGTGGGTAGATTCCTACTTGGAAAAAAGGTCTCCTGCTCTGGATATGAGAAAGGAGTTTCAGAAACCGATAAAGGAATGGCAGTTTTCTAATGATTTTACAACTCCTGTGTCTGGGCGGTTTGAAAAAATCGCAAATGCAATTGCAGCTTTAAAGAACTGCGGAGCAGATTTTGCAGATATGTCTGGGTCTGGCTCTACTGTTTATGGAATTTTTGTCAGGAAAGAAGGTGAAGAAATTTCTTCCCTTGCAAGAACTGCTTGTGAAATTCTTTCTAAAAACTGGCGGATTGCACTGGCTTAAAAAGTTTGTTTTTACAGAACTGGAGGATTAGAGAGTTATGCAGGTTTCTGAAGTAAGAATCAGGAAGGTTGAGGGTGATGGCAAGCTTAAGGCTTACGTTACTGTGACATTTGACGGCAGTTTTGTCGTTCATAATGTTAAAATTATTGAGGGAAAGTCAGGGCTGTTTATTGCAATGCCAAGCAGAAAAACTGCAAATGGAGCATACAAGGATGTTGCGCATCCGATAAGCATTGACTTTCGCAAAGAGCTGCAGGATAAAATTCTGAGTGAATATGCTGCAGGTCATATAGAACCAGAGACAGTTTCTGCTTCTGGTGATGATTAGTATTTTTTTTGGGACGTCGTCAAGTGGTAAGACAATGGCTTTTGGTGCCATCATTCCGCTGGTTCGAATCCAGCCGTCCCAGTATTTAATTAAGAGTTTGTATTCTTATAGGAGTTTTTACAATGGAACAGTTTGTTATTAATGCTAAGGTTCGCAAAGAGTCTGGAAAATCTGCAGCAAAAAAGTTGCGTGCAACAGGTCGTATTCCTGCTATTGCTTATAATGAAAAGGGCGAATCTGTTATGCTTGATGTTGATGCAGCAGAATTTTCAAAGGTTTGGCGTTCTGTTACTGCAACAACTTTGATTACTTTGAAGATTGATGGACAGGATAATAAGGCTTATATCAAAGATACAGAATATGATATTATCACTGATAAAAACCTTCATGCTGATTTCCATATTGTATCTGGAAATAAGCCAATTACGGCTAAAATGAAGATTCATTATTCAGGAACTCCGGCTGGTGTTTTGAAGGGAGGTTTCCTTGTAAAGCATATTCCTGAAATTGTAATCAAGGCTCTTCCTGCTGATTTGCCAACAACTATTCTTGCTGATATCTCAAAGGTTGAAATTGGTACAAGATATACAGTAAAAGATATTGGATTGAGTGATAAGATTACATTCATCACAGATCCTTCTTCTGTAGTTGTTACTGTTGCACCACCAAGAAATAAGTAAATAAAGTAATTTTTTTGATGAAAGCCCTGACTTATGTCAGGGTTTTTTTATGTTTTGTATTATGCCCTTCTTTATTGTGGTATACTGATTGCATGAACAGTTTTGTTGAAACTTTTGATTTGAACGTAAAAAAAGAACTTTTTCGACTTGGCGTTGATTTTTCTTTGCATAAACGCATTGGCGTTGCAGTTAGCGGTGGTGCCGATTCTATTTCTCTTCTGACTTCGTTAGTTCATGTAATTCCCAATGATGTAACTATTTATGTAATTACTGTAAATCATAATTTACGGAAGAAGGAAGAAACCGAGGGGGATGCAGAATTTGTTCAGGATTATTGTCGAAAACTGAATGTCCTGTGTGAGCGTATTGACATTCCACGAGGGGCTATTGAAAAGGATTCTCAGCAGCAGAATATTGGCATTGAAGCTGCTGCCAGAAATGTTCGGTACCGATTTTTTTCTGATTTTGCAAAAAAATATGACATGTCTCATGTTTGCCTTGCCCATAACAAAAATGATCAGATAGAAACTGTTGTAATGCGTTTTTTGCATGGAAGTGGGGCTGAGTCGCTTTCAGGCATCCCTTCAAAGCGTGACATGTATATTCGTCCTCTGCTTGATATTTCCAGAGATGAAATAGAAGAATATCTGAAGCTGCAGAATATAAGTTTTTGCACTGATAAAACAAATTTTGAAACAGTTATGTACAGAAACTGTATTCGTAACACAATAATGCCGATTTTAAATAAAGAGGTTTGTGGTTGGCAGAAGAGTGTACTTGCTCTGTCAGGTAAAATGCGTGATGACGAATCTGTTCTGCATGGTATGGCACATGAGGCTTTTGAAAACTCTTGTACTGTAAAAGACTGTCAGGTTGTCATGAAATATGGACTTTTCTGTCAGAAATCCAGAGCTATTCAACGAAGAATGATGTATATGGCTTTTTTAGCAATACAAGCTGGTAATCGCATTCCATATCGACTTGTTTCTGATGTTATGGAACATGCTTTGCATCATCATTCGTTGTGGAAAGAAGAGGCCTGTGGTGTCTGTATTCAATGTGATGGAACTGACATTTTTGTTCAAAAACAAAAAAAAATAGCGACAGAAAGAGGTTTTTTTGTTAAAATAGAACAGGTCGGCACTTATAAAGCCGGTTCTTTTGTGTTTGATGTTGATATAAAAGATGGACAAATTTGCCTTGCAGCTAAGGAAGACTCCTTTTTAGATGGTTCTTCTGTGCAGTTTGAAAATCTTGATTTTCCTTTTGCCATAAGGACAAGGCAGCCTGGTGATGAGATAAAAAACTCATCAGGAACTTATACTCCTGTTGCAAAGATTTTGAGTGACTGGAAGTGTGGTGAAAAAAAAGATTTCATTCCTGTTGTGCAACGGTTGGCTGTTGCACAACAGGATTTAATATGTATATGGGGTGAAGCCTCTGGCTTTAAAAACTGGATAGTAAAGGATTTAAAATGAAATCTAAAGTATATCTTTGTTGTAGCGTAATGTTGGCATGTGTTCTTTCTTTTGCTACTGCTTCTGAAAGTACTGTAAAAAAAACTCATCGCAGGACAGCTTTGCGATGCCTTTCAACTGCAAACAGTTATGCGGTAAAAAAAGACTGGAAGGCTGCAGTATCCCAGTGCCAGCTTGGTTTAAGTTATGATGAGTCTATTTCTGACTTGTGGTATATTTTTGCCGTTGGACAGAATGAGCTTGGGGCATTAAAAGCAGATGTCCTTCCAATTGTTGAAAAATCTCTTGAATGTAATGACTGGGTTGACTATAACCGGGATAATGCGCGTATTCTGTATGCAGACATTCTTGCAGATACAATGCGCTATGCCAATGTTTTTGATGTGCTTGACAGTTCGCCGTTTGTCTATTCTGCTGATGCAGAGTATATTCGTGCCAAAGCCTATTACAGACTAGGAGATGCTGCTTCTGTTTCTAATGCAAGGAATAAAATTGCCAGTGCACGTAAGATTTATCCGTCCGATACAAGATTCCCTCTCTTATTTTTTAAATATGAGTCTGCACATTCTTCTGAACCAATCGTTAATCAGATGGCAGATTCCTTTATTTCTCAAATAAGCCAGTATTCGGAAGCTGCTCCTGATAAAGATGCGGAGCTTGAAATTTACGCCGCTTCATTTTCTACTGGTACAGTCCGCGAAAATCTGTTGAAATCATTTTCTGCACGTGGTCTGATTCATCCAATGTATGCAAAAGTTGCTTTTGAGGCTGGTCTTATTTCTGAGAAAGAAGCATTTGAATATATTGCATCATTTGCAGATAATGAAATTGACTATTCATATTTCAGGGATTTTCTCCCTCTTTTAAGCGATGAGGGGGTCATAAACGAAGCAAAGGAATACTTTACAGCATATGGTGGGCTTATAACACGTGACATGAATGGAGATGGTCTGTCAGATATTTTTGTAAAGTATTATAGGGGACGTCCTAAGACAATAGTCTATGACAGCAATCAGGACGGATTTTGTGACTGGTCTGTAGAATGTGATTTTGGCATTCCTGTTTCAGGTATTTTGAACACAAGTCCAGAGGCAAAAAAATGTGCATTTACATGGAATTCTTTTCCGTATCTATCAACGTTTGCATTCTTAGATGAAAATGATAATGTTGCATCTTCTTTTGAAATTGTCTCAGAAGAGTTAAAGTGGACTCCTGTTCGTGTAGAGCGTGATAGTTTGATAAGTTCTGTTTCTGGCTCTCAATTCTTTTTTCCTGCTTTGCAGGTAGATGAGCGCAAGATGACTAGAGATGTTCTTTTAAATTCCTGTTCTTCGTTTACAGCTGGTACAAAAGAGCGGGAAAATGCAACTCTTGTAGCTACTATTTTAAATGGTAACATTCATACAATAGATTATTTTTCAAAGAATGGCGTTCAGTATGCCCATGCACAGTTTGAAAATAATATTCCTTCACTTAGAATAGTGGATTCTGATGGTGACGGAATTTTTGAAACAACAGAATATTATGAATTGGATGAGTCAGGACTTGCTGCCGTTCATTCATTTGAAGACGAACAGACTGTTATGACAAATCTGTTTGGATTTCCTTCATTTGGTGCACAATTCTATCTGCGTATGATACAGGTTGACGAGAATGCGGATACTGTACCTGACTTTACGGAAGAATATTTTTCTGGTAAGGGAAGAACATCTTCATGGGATTTGGATGGTGATGGTGCATGGAATGTCCGGGTTTCTGTTCGTCCTCATGCAGATAATGAAGACATTGTTGAAGATGACATGTTTTATGATTCCTACGATGGTTCTGTTGTTATTGTAACTTCTGTAAATGGACTTCCTTCATCTGTTACTCATAACGGTCGTAATCTTTCTGTAACTAAAGACCGGAACTGTGACTTTTACTGGGTAGGTGAAGTTGGAAAAAGTTCTCAGGCACAGGAAGCTGTTTCTGTTCTAAAAGAAGACGGCAGACAGGGATTTTCGGCAGTAGTAGAGATTGAAAATCAGAGAATACATGCTGTACATGTGGGAAATTTTTATTACGGTCAATTGGTGCCCGAGTCTCTGCAAGAAAAAGATAAGAAAGGAAATTAACACTTGAAACGGATTATATGTATTGCACTTTCTTTTTTTTTGCTTGGGCTTTGTGGAATTGCTTCTGCAAAAGTAAAGGAAAAGAAAAAGAAAGCTGCTGATGCGATTGCTCCTGTAAATTATACATCGGAAGATGCTGTAACCTATGAGATTCAGACTATAAAAAAATTGGTGGAAAAAGAGCCTCTTCAGGCATTGTGGCGTGTAAAAATCCTTCAGACTGAAACAAAGTCTAATTCCCCATCAGTTTCTGCGATCCAGACTCTTTATTCCGACTGTGAAAAAAGGATTGTGTCTCGCTATAAAAAAGATGTCTCAAAAAAGAACTATATAAGTGCATTGCGCTATTTTGAATCTCTTGAGGCTGTAGGGTATAAGGAACTTTCATCTCTTGCCCTGCAAAAAAATCAGCTTGATGATTTGATTAAAAAAAATGTTCCAGGATTGTCTATTACAAAAGAAAGTCTGAATACAAAAGTTGCAGACTTAATAAAAGGTACTGTTACCGTATACGTGGACAAGGGCATAAAGGTTGAACATGGAGTTGGTTTTAATGACGGTGTTTTGGGGAGCGGTTTTTTCATTTCTAAAAACGGATACATTATTACGAATCATCATGTTATTTCTGATTGTGTAGATCCTGAATATGAAGGTTTTGCAAGGTTGTATATTCGTCTTGCAGAAGATCCTGAAACACGTATTCCTGCAAAAATAATAGGATATGACAAGTCTGTAGATTTAGCCCTTCTGAAAACAGAAGTTGATGCACCTTATGTATTTAATTTAGGTTCAAGTTCCGACCTTGATGTTGGTGATAAGGTTTATGCAATTGGTTCTCCGCTGGGCTTGGACAGGACTCTTACGAGTGGCATTATTTCTTCAAAAGATCGTGATTTGTTTTCTACAGGTAAGGTCTTTCAGATAGATGCGGCTGTAAACAGCGGAAACTCTGGAGGTCCTCTGATTGATGAGCAAGGAAACGTCCAGGCTGTTGTATTTGCGGGAGTTCCTCTGTATCAGGGGTTGAACTTTGCTATTCCTGTTGAATATCTTCGCTATGAGCTTCCTATTTTGTTTGCAGGAGGTGAGCGTGTTCATCCATGGATGGCTTCTTACGGTAAGACAAAAAAGTTGTATGGCATGGGAGCATCTAACATTGGTGTGAATATATGTTATGTAATGCCAGGCGGCTATGCGGGGTTCGGTGGCCTTAATGCCGGTGATACAATTACTTCAATAAATGGAGAGCGCATTACTACTACGGATGAGTTGACAAATAATTTTTTAAAGCGTATTCCAGACACAATTCTTCAGGTTGGCATTACAAATGCTGCGGGTGTCAAAATGACAAAACTTGTTTATCTTGGAAAGCGTCCAAAATCTCCTGGCTATGAAGTTTACAATCATGATGTTATTGGTCAGGCGCTTATTCCTTTGATAGGAATGGATTTGGTACCGTCTTCCACAACAAACAAAAAACTGTATAATATACGAAGCATCATAAAGGGGTCTGCTGCAGATGAAGCGGGCTTTAGTGAAAATGACCCTGTTCAGGTTCTGAGAACGGAAATAAGTGCTGATAAGGATTATATGTCCATTCAGATTTATGCAAAAAAAAGAAAGAACGGATTTCTTGATATTGCCCTCGGTTTTCAGGTACCTTTGGACAGTCCATATTATTTTTAAGGATTTAACATGACAGAATTGAAATATAAGCGGAATTTCTGTATTACCGCACATATTGACCACGGAAAATCTACTTTGGCAGATAGACTTATTCAGAAAGCTAGGATTATTGAAGATCGTCAGATGAAGGCTCAGATTCTGGATAATATGGATATTGAGCGTGAACGTGGCATTACAATAAAGAGTCAGGCTGTTACGATTCCTTATCATGCAAAAGACGGTCACGACTATGAATTGAATTTTGTAGACACCCCTGGTCATGTTGACTTTAGTTATGAAGTTAGCCGCGCAATTGCATCCTGTGAGGGAGCTTTGCTTTTGGTTGATGCTACGCAGGGAGTTGAAAGCCAGACTGTAAGCAATATGTATCTGGCTCTTGAACAAGATTTGACCATTGTTCCCGTTATTAATAAAATAGATCTTGCAAGTGCCGATGTTGATGCGGCTAAAAGAGAAATAGAGCATGATTTGGGGCTTGATGCAGCTGATGCAATGTTGGTTAGTGCAAAGACAGGGCAGGGCATTGATGACTTAATGGAAGCTATTGTAACAAAATTTCCTGCTCCAGAAGGAGATGTAAATGCTCCTCTTACTGCTTTGATTTTTGACTGTCACTATGACGAATATCGTGGTGTTATTGTTCATATCAGAATTAAAGATGGTACGATTCGTGCTGGTGATGTTATTCGCCTTATGGGGCGTAAGACGGAATATAAAGTTGAGCAGGTCGGTCTGTTTAAGATAAAATATGAAGAAGTGGACAGTCTTTCTGCAGGTGATGTAGGCTATGTCATTGCTGGAATAAAAACTGTAAGTGATGTAAGTGTTGGTGATACAATTACAACTGTGGCAAATCCTGCTAGTGCTCCTCTTCCGGGATTTAAAGAAGTAAAGCCTGTTGTATTTTCTTCAATTTATCCTATTGATTCCAATGATTATGAAGAACTAAAAGAGAGCATGGAAAAATTAAAACTGAATGATGCTTCTCTTGTTTATGAAAAAGACAATTCCCTTGCCCTTGGTAATGGATTCCGCTGCGGATTTCTAGGACTGCTTCATTTGGAAATCATTCAGGAGCGGCTTGAGCGTGATTTTGATCAGGTTGTTATATTTACAGCTCCAAGTGTACGATACAAACTCAAGCAGCAGGGAAAGGAAATGCAGTTTGTAGATAATCCTGCTGATTATCCTGATGGAAAGATTGATGCGTCCGAAGAACCGTATATTGACGCAACAATCATTACTCCTGCAGAATATCTTGGTTCTATCATGGAGTTGTGCAGGATGAAGCGTGGTACCCAAAAGAACATGCAGTACCTTGATGAAAAACGTGTTGAGCTAACATATGACATGCCTTTGTCTGAAGTGCTTTTTGATTTTTACGATAAATTGAAGTCATATAGCCGTGGCTACGCAAGTTTTGACTATGAACTTACTGATTACCGCCCGACAGATTTGATTAAAATTGATATTCTGATAAATGGAAAACCTGTAGATGCTCTTGCTCAGTTGTGTTATCGTCCTAGTGCGGTGGAACGTGCAAAACTTGTATGTGAACGTCTGAAAGGTGAAATATCGCGCCAGCAGTTTAAGATAGCTATTCAGGGAGCTATAGGCAGTCAGATTATTGCTCGAGAAACAGTGAGCCCTGTCCGTAAGGATGTTCTTGCAAAGTGCTATGGTGGTGATGTTACACGCAAAAGAAAGCTTCTTGAAAAGCAGAAGGCCGGAAAGAAGAGGATGTTTCTTGCAGGTGAAGTCGAGCTTCCTCAGAGTGCGTTTCTTGCTGTCTTAAAAGAAAAAGAAGACAATTAGAGACACCTAGAATCTGTGTTAGACGTGCTTTGGAATTTGTTTCAAAAAGAAATCAATTTCAGCACGTACTCTTTTTAAAAACGATATATCCGTACTGACTTTATATCCGTCTGGAAAGTGCAGAAAAAGGTATTCTCTTTGTTCCAGAAGATTTCTGAGTTGTGCTTCAAGTGGCATGTTGCAATCTCTTTTTCTGCTGTTTTCCCCATGTATGAGTAAGTCCTTTATTGTATTTAGGGCTTCGTATTCGTTTCTGTAAAACTCTGCTATTTTTTTCTTTCGGCTTATGGTGGTTGCAGTGATTTCATTAAAAATATCGGTGTCAGGGCAATTTGCGTACACGCTTTCGCAAGATGCATTAATGATTTCTTGAGCTGTGGCTTCCGTTATAAATGGAATATTAAGTAAAAGTCCTGTTTTTCCTATATCATATAGGCTATTAACATCATGAAATGTTGCTGCAAAATTCTCTGAATATGCCTTCATTGATTTACTTGTCATCATTATATGCTTTGTTTTATTTTTTACAGAAAATACTCCTGGTGCAAATGCTGCTGCATAATTTTCAGCGGGTGAAAGTTTTTGAGCTGTAGAAAGCCTTGCTACGTGAGCAGGCGTTCCTTTTGCATGTGTTACACCAATGCTGTAACTAAAATCGAGTCCTGTTACAAAAACCGGCACATTTTGGGACTTGCGCAGTTTTATTGCAATCAGTGTTGCTGCAAGTCCAACAGAACCTAATGGCTGGATAAAATCATCTATGATATTGGATTTTTTTAGATTCGAGAGAAATTCGGCCTGTGTATATTCCGAAGCAAACCATATTGTTCTGTTTTTAATGGAACGGATTACTGAAGGACGGGATGCTATGTCAGAAAATAGAATTATATCATCTTGAAATTCTTTTACTCCAATGTAAGCCTTTTGTATGACATACTGGCTTTCAAGACTGACGACAGCATCTACATGTATGTTCCTTTTTAACAAGGCAATGAGCGCTGCGTCTACAGCTATGACAAAACACTGTTCAATAAGCTTTTTTGGTGTACTGTCAAGGCTTTCTCCAGCCCCGCAAACTATTATTGGCTTTGAAATTGTGTTGCAGACTTCTGAAAGTTGCTGAGCATCTTCCATTAGGGCAAGATTTTGAAATATATTCTTTGAGAACAGCCGTCCCATTTTTACTAATGTAATTCTATTCATCCAAAAAGAATTTGTTATTTCCTGAATGCCTGAAAATATTGCATTATATAGTTGTACATTCAATTGTACGCCTGCACTTAAATCAATGCGGACTGCTCTTTTATACATGCCTGTCTGTACAAGGCTGCGTATATAGTTATCGAGTTCTAAAAGATTTTTCGTATTGTAAAGTTTTATTTCAGAAGTGTACTCTTGCGGAATCCATTGCTGCGTGATGGAAAATAGCTCTGCATCATCTTGAATTGCAATTATTTTACAGGACTTTGGAATCTTTTGCATGAGTTCAGCAATTCCATACCAAAGACATGGAGCACAAACAACTATTATAGAACCTTCTAAAAAAATTGTGCTTTGTATTACTGAAAAAATTGTTCTAAACGGATTGTATTTTGAATAAAGAAAACGGTTTTTATACTGTACTATTTTTACATTAGAAAAATCTCCGCTGGCATTTACCAGCAGAGGTTTTTCCGTTTGTTCATTACTCTTATTAGTCGCCAAGGTTTGCGAAATGGTCAAAATATGCCTGCCATACGTTGTTTTCTACTTTATCGGATGTCATGAGGGCATTTGTTACAGTAGAATTGTTTGCAGAGGCAATGCGATTCTTAAGTTGTTCCTTATCGACTTCTGTTGAATCGTCCATGATACCGATGCACTTAAATACAGTAATGTTTGTTCCAAGAAGGACTGGTGCACTTGTTTCATTTTCTTTTAGTGCGAAAATCTTCTGAAGAACTTCTGCATTTGTAGAAAGGTTGTTTAGGACATTCATGTTTGAAGGAGCAGCAGAGTACATTGATGAACTGCCATAGTTTACAGGAAACGGAGTTGTATCAGAATACGTGACATCAAATTTTTCGCATGCTTCATCAAAAGAAGTTTTTGCAGTCTGGGCAATAAAGTTGTTTGCAATGTTTGTGTAATAATCTTCAATATATCCGTGCTCATTTGTCTTTATATATGTAAGCACAACATTCAAGGTTTCTTCATCGGTAAAGTCTGCCGGTGTTGCAGAACCGTCTGCACGATAGATTGAAAAACCTCTTACAGTCTTTACTACAGGAGAAAGCTCATCTTTTGCAAGAGATGTAACTTTGCTTACTTCATTCTTGTCTTCGATGGCAATTTCAAGCTGGTAATGATATGGACGTGAAATCTTTCCCTGTGCATCAGAATAATACTGCTGAGACTTTTCGGTAACAGCATCATCAAAAGTAATTTCATTTGCATTCAGCTGCTTGAGCAAGGATTCTGCTTCTGACTGAGTGTCTACAGTAATGACAGACAGGTTGTACTTTACGAATTTCTCCATGTTTGAAGATGCCCACTTTGCAGCTTCTTCTGCAGGAAATTTTTCAGTATCAAATGTTACAACCCTAAAGGAGTGATTTTTTCTGCCCATATCTGCAATAAAGTCAATTTCTTTTGATGAAGTCTTTACACCATAAAGATTTTCACCGTTTACAGAAAGGGATGAACCAAGCAGATCATCTGTATATCTTGTGTATGCAAGTGTAAGTTCAACGCCTTCGGCTACAGAATCCCTTGTTGCTTTATCTGTCTGATTGTATATGCGCTTTGAGTATTTTCCTGTCTCATCTGTATAATATGTAATGAGACGACGGTTTACTGCTTCTTCTGGTACAGTGTATCCGCTTTTTTCAACAGCATTAAGATATGCCATGTCCTTTACAGTTTCTTCAAATGCCTGGTTGAAGATATAGTAGTAAGCTTCTGAACTGACTTCGTATCCCATAGACTTATATCTGTCTGCAAGATTCTGCGTAGCACGTGTAAATGTAGTTCCGGCTTCATAGCGGATTTCTTTTCCATCATATTTTCCGAATACAGGAGCTTTATTCTTTCCGAAAAAAGCGTTCATTACTTCATATCCACCGAAAGGGATAAAAACAATTGCTGAAATAATCAGAATGATTACAGCACCTATTTTTGTATTGTCTTTCTTTGTTTTTTCCTGAGCCATAAGAGTACGACATCCTTTATGATATAATTTATAGTAGACCAATTTTATCACTGTATAAATTGACTGTCAACGGTTGACAAGAGGGCATTTCGCAAATTTAAAAACATCATTGTAATTCAAATTTTGTGTGGAAACGTAAGAAAATTCTAAAATACCGTAAGAAATTCGTTGTAAGCTCTTGTTTTTCCTATAGAAACTTACTATATTTGAAGCATTAAATAAAGTTGTTCATGTCATTTCATAAAGTTTTCTATTTATAAATATCCGAGGTTTGTTATGAAGAAATTTTTGAAGGCCGCTGCATTCTCTGTAGCTGCATGTTTTTTTGTCGGTCTGACTGCATCATGTTCTTATTCTATTTATGAGATTCCAGAAAGTGAATTACAGTCACTAAAGCAGAACTCCAATTCTAAGTCTGAAAATGTCCAGACAAAGGATTCTCAGTCAAAGGACTCGCAATCTTCGCCGGGCGACGAAAATGCATCTAAGTATATTTCGGATGCTACATCTGCACAGCAAAAGGCTGAAGAGCAGGTAGAAAAGTCAAAACAGGAACAGCTGGAAAAAGGTAAGGAACTTGAAGACGCGAAGAAAAATGATGCTGCTCCAGAAGAAATAAAGAAGCTGGAAGAAGAAAAGGATGTCATTGACAAAAAGGTTGATGCTGATGAAAAGAATGCAGAGGCTGCGTCAGATACTAAAGAAGCTGCTGAAAATGCTCAGGAAGCTACATTGAATAATCGTAATGCTCAGAATCATGCAGGGCGTGCTGCAGAAACTTCGTCTGTAACAGAGGCTCAGAAATCTGCACGGAATGCAGTTTCAGCAGCTGATGCCGCTGCAAAAGCTGCTGAAAATACAGAAAAAGCTGTTGAAAAGGCAAAAGCCAGTGAACAGTCAGCAAAAGAAGCTGCTCAAAAAGCTAAGAATTCTGGAGAAGAGGCAGAATCGCAGAGTGATGACATAAACAGATATGTATCTGAACTGGAAGATACAATCAAAGAGCAGGAAAAAAGAATTAGTTCTTTGGAAGATTTGCTTTCAAAGGCACAGAAAGCCGCAGAGAGTGCTCGTGAAGCTGCTCAGTCAGCACAGAAGGCTGCTGCTGCAAAGGAACAGAACGCTTCAAAGGCAAATGATTCTAGTAATGCACAGAATGCTTCAAAAGCTGCTCAGAACGCTGCTACTGAGAAAACAGATGCCAGTGCAAATGAAGCTCAGAAAACTTCTAGCTCTTCTTCTTCAAATGCTGTTGATAAGATAGAAAAAAAATCTGCAAGTCTTTCAGATCCATCATCTTGGACAGGTTCATACAAGGAATTTGAATTCTATGCAGACAAGGATATGACTGTACGTGTAACACTTCAGTCTGATTTTTCTAAGGCTGAATGGGGAGAAAGCTATAATCTTCATGCTTTAAAACATCCTTATGAAGACTATGGTACAAATCCTTATGTTTACAATAATAAAGATGGCTCTGGATATTTTGAGGAAACACTAAAAGCCGGTACAACATATACGCTTAGCAAATACGATTCTAGTAGTTCTGATAAATATTTTACCATTACAGATATTGAGGTTATAAACTGATAATCATTTTAGGTAACTTTTTATAAATTCTAATGTAAGTGCTACAAGAGGAACGAAAATAGTGTTCCTCTTTTTTTTTTGAAAAAAAATATTTTTTTTTCGATTTTCCTATTGACACTTTTTGGTGCAGATGATATAGTCTTAAACATCAACTGGGGTGTTAGCGAAGTTGGTTATCGCGCTGGCCTGTCACGCCGGAGATCACGAGTTCGAGCCTCGTACATCCCGCTAAAGCTTATCTAGTTCCTAGATAAGCTTTTTTTATTTTCTATATTTTCGGGTATTAGCGCAGCTGGTAGCGCACTAGCTTCGGGAGTTAGGGGTCGGCGGTTCGAATCCGCCATACCCGATTTACTTCCTTATAAGATCTGCAATGGAATAGCTTCCCAAATATTCATTGATTTTATCGTATAGTCCTTTCCATAAAGGTAGCGTTCTGCAATTTTTTTCCCACTCACATTTTTCTGCATCATTTGAAAGGCATGTTACAGGAGCAAGCGTTCCTTCTGTCAGTTCCAAAATCTCTTTCACGGAATATTCTTCTGGAGCACGATTCAGACGGTATCCGCCTCCCTTTCCATGAACAGCATCAACAAAACCTGCCTTAGAAAGCATAGTCATGATAGATTCTATATACTTCTGACTGATATTTTGCCGTTCTGCAATGCCTTTTAAAGCAATGTATCCGCTTTCATTCTGATGTTCAGCTATATCAATGATAACTCTTAGAGCGTATCGACCTCTTGTAGAAATGAGCATAGTGAGTTTTCCTTTTTAGAATAAAATTTTGTTTCAATTTATTATAATAAAAAATCTATTGCTCGGCTATCCATCCCTTGCTGCGTTCAACAGCACGAGTCCACTGGATGCGAAGCATCTCCCTTTGATTTGATTTCATTGTAGGCATAAAAATTTTATCGACTTTCCATATATTGAGTATTTCGTCTTTGCTCTTCCAAAATCCTGTTGCAAGACCTGCACAGAAAGCTGCTCCAAGAGCCGTAGTTTCTACATTTTTTGGTCTGAACACAGGTTTGTTCAGTATGTCTGCCTGAAACTGCATCATCACATTACTTATGCTTGCACCACCGTCAACTTTGAGCTGCTTGATTTGTATGCCGGAATCTTCCTGCATGCACAAAAGCATGTCATTTACCTGCTGTGCAATTGCTTCTAGCGTAGCTCGACATATATGAGCCTTGTTTGCTCCTCTTGTGAGACCTACGAGAATTCCCCGTGCATAAGGATCCCAGTATGGAGTTCCCAACCCTGTAAACGCAGGAACAAGAACAACACCATTTGAATCTGTTACACTTTCTGCAAGAGTGTCGCACTCATGAGCTGTACGGATTATTCCCAACTGGTCACGCAGCCACTTTATTGTTGCCCCTCCCATGAATACGCTGCCTTCAAGCGCATACTGAACCTTGCCGTCTGTACTTATTGCTATTGTAGTGAGAAGGTTGTTTTTTGACATGATAGGAGTGTTGCCGGTATTCATCAGCATAAAGCATCCTGTTCCGTAAGTTGTCTTAATCTCGCCACTGTTAAAGCATCCTTGACCGAAAAGAGCGGCCTGCTGGTCTCCTATGCACGAAGCAATAGGAATCTCAAAACCGCATATATCTTTGTCAGTAGTTCCGTATATGCATGAAGAATCTTTTACTTCCGGTAGCATGGATCTTGGAATATCCATCATTGAAAGCAGTTCCGTATCCCATTCCAAAGAGTGAATGTTAAACAACATTGTCCTGCTTGCATTCGTGTAGTCAGTAATGTGCACCTTTCCTGCAGTAAGTTTCCAAACAAGCCACGTGTCTATTGTTCCTGCAAGAAGCTCTCCGTTTTCCGCTTTTTTTCTCGCATCCTTTACGTTGTCAAGAATCCATTTTATTTTTGTTGCTGAAAAATATGCGTCTGGAATAAGTCCGGTTTTTTCCTGTATCGTAGAGCCTTTTCCATCTTTTATAAGGGAGCTCACGATGTCTGCTGTCCTGCGACACTGCCATACAATGGCATTATAGACAGGTTCTCCTGTATTTTTGTCCCATACGACAACAGTTTCTCTCTGATTTGTAATGCCTATTGCACTAATTTGTTCGGAATTTATCTTTGCCTGTCTTATAGCTTGCTGCATGACAGTCAGGGAACAAAGATATAACTCTACAGCATCATGCTCAACCCATCCGGGTTTGGGAAAATGCTGTGAGAATTCCTGCTGTACAAGGGCAATTTTCTGAGCCTTTGAATTGTATATGATTGCCCTTGATGATGTTGTGCCTTGATCAAGGGCCATAATGTAATTATTAGACGAACGAGTCATCAGCTGTATCCTTTTTCCTTTGCTTCCCTGCATATAGCTGTAATGTACGGACGACCAAGCAGTACTGTGTCAACACCGTATGAAGCAGCCTTTTCCTTGTCTTGCTGCGTACGTATGCCTCCATCTATCCATATCTTTCCGCAGTTTGAACGTATTGTATCAGCATGTTGTGCTAGAAATTGAGCTGTACTTCCTTCTTCTGTTTCTACTCGTCCACCATGATTGGAAATGTATGCAATGTCAGGTTTTACCTGTTCGACAATTTCAATGTCGCGTTGGGTAAAGATTCCCTTTATGGCAAATGCGATGCCTTTTTTATTGCAGTAGTCTTTAACTTCTTTTAACTGCATGGCATTTTTCTGTTCAAGATGAACAAGGTTGCGCATTGTAATTATGTTATATGCGTCTGTATCTATGCCCGCGATTTCCGTAATGCCGTCTGCCCAGGAAAGACGATCAAAAATCTTTTCGTTTGAATAAGGTTTTATGAATACTGCGGTCTTTAGCCCTGCATTATTTTTCTGTGCATTCTTTACTGCTTCAATGCCATACATAAGCTTGCAGTCAGGGGTTCCGTCTCCTATGCTCAACTCCACATCATGTCTTATGCAATAATTGATAAGGTCTGTATAAAAGGTTTTTTCATCAAAATATCCCGCATTCTCAACAGCTCCTGTCATTGGAGCAAGGCGGGTACGTATTTGTTTTGTATCGTAGTGTGAAGCTTCAATGAGTTTCCACCCTGTACAGTTCAATATGAAATTTTTATTCTGCATGGGACCTCCCATGCCTGGTATCTGCCCAATGCAGGCTTTACCATTACATTCTTTACATAGATAGCATTTAAAAGACATATTAATCTCCGATTTAATCTCCGAGACCTGTTCCAAGCTCTCTTGCTGTTTGTATTATGGAAGAATCCAGAGGCACATATTTTACCTTACCGGCAATTTCTTCAAGAGGCACACCGATAATCTGCTTGTCCTGCAATGCAATCAACTTGCCGAAATCACCACGTGCAAGAAAGTGGGCAGCTTCCGTCCCATATTGTGTTGCAAGAATCCTGTCATAAGGTGAAGGGGTTCCACCTCTCTGCAAATAGCCCAATACAGAAACCCGGGATTCAAGCTTGGTAGCTTCTTCTAGTTCATGTGCAACCCTGTATGCAATAGAGTAGGGCATTGCAGCACGTGCTTTCTTCAGTTCTTTTTTTGAAAGCTGTGCTTCTTCCTTGCTTTTTGCTCCTTCTGCAACTACAATGATTGAAAAATTCTTTCCTGCATCACGGCGCTCCATGACCTTTTGGGATACTGAATTAATATCGTAAGGAATTTCAGGAATTAGGATTACATCTCCGCCTCCTGCAATTCCTGCGTAGAGTCCCAACCATCCTGCCTTGTGGCCCATGACTTCTATGACCATTATGCGGTTGTGGCTATGTGCTGTTGTATGAATGCGGTCTATTGCATCGGTTGCAACGTCAAGGGCTGTTGGAAATCCGAACGTCATGTCAGTCTTTACGATGTCATTATCTATTGTCTTTGGAAGTCCTATTACATTAAGCCCTTCGTTTGCAAGGAGACTTGCTGTGGTGTTTGTGCCGTTTCCTCCAAGGCAGACCAAGGCATCAAGATTCCATTTTTTGTAATTCTGCTTTATGGCTTCGACAGGAAGCAAGCCTGTTTCTGGATTTATTTCTGGATTTTTAAAAGGTTTTTCGCGTGAAGTTCCAAGTATTGTACCGCCTACTGTCAGAAGTCCTGCTAGATCTTCGGTTTTAAGCTCAAACATGTCACCTTCAATGAGACCTCTGTAGCCGTTTCTTATGCCCACGGCATCCATACCGTACTGTACTTTTGCAGTGCGGCATACTGCTCGTATTGCCGCATTTAGCCCCGGTGCATCTCCTCCGCTCGTAAGGATTCCGAATCTTTTAACCTGTGAATTACCCATTCTTTAAGTATATCATAAATATACTGTTTGTAAAGAAAATAGGATGAAGTGTTTGATAAAGTGTCTTATTCCTGCTCGGTCATCAGTTGTGTAGTATCATCATTTCCAGTCTTCCAGTCAGCCTTAGGGCTTTTACGTGATTTTTTTGGGGCAATGAGGAATCCTGCAAGGCTTCCACAGATACCGGCTGCAAGACTTATCAATAGTCCAAGATTATCCTGTATTATGGCAGAGAGGTTTTTTGTACCTGTAGTTGTAAACCCATACGCCTTGTATGCTGTAAATGCAATGAAAGCTAATAGCCATGAAACTTGTACTGTATGCTTTGCCAAGGCTGTAAGAGAAAGCAGAAAGATCATCATGAATATTATGCTGTCTGCTCCTGTGAACGGAACCTGTGGAGAACATACGTCAAGTACTCCTGATACAAGTGCAGCTATGAATATCATTATAAAAAGCATAAGGCTTCCGTATCGCTCTTCAAGAATAGAGCCTAAAAGGAGCAGAATGACGGCATTTATTAAGAGCGTTGGAAAATCAGTATATGCAAACACATGCAGAATCAGCCTTGCGTAATCAAGAGCATTTTTTAAGTTGAATGCGGCTTCCGGATCTGCAGCCTTTAGGCTTCTGCATGTAAACATCATTGGAATAAGAGATTCTTTCATCATTATGTTTACGAAATATACTGCTATAGTAAGTAGTACAAAAACAATGGTAACAGGTGCATCGAACATGATTTTATATCTTTTTTTTGCCATAGGCTTATAGTTTAAAGCCAAATGTCATGATTGTCAAAAGGTTTTGATTATCAGTTGAATAGTAAAACTGCCTATACTATAATAAAGACTGTTTTCAAGATACATGAATCAGGTGACTAATAAAATAGAGAATTACAACTATTATGAGAAATACTAATACAAATAAAAAACAAAATGTGGCAGGTCCACTTCGCTTTAGATTTTTGTCATCCCTCTTTGCAGTAGACGATGCAACTTACAGCGGTGCTTTTAAAGACGAGCCAATCATGGCCCTGTACAATCTTGGCTTTGACGTGCGACCTGTGGCAAGCGTTGACGATGCGGGACTTTTTCTCTGGCAGGTGGCAGATTCATTTTTAACAGAGCTTTCCAGAACTGAAGGCCTTGAGCTTAGCAGGGAAAATACAGAAGTTTCGCTGACTGATGATTTAACCGAAAATCTTCTTTCATCACTCCCCTTTGCTCCCGGATCTGAAAACGTAAACTCAGAATGGATTCAGATTCTTTGGGCAAAACTGAACGGCTGCTTTTCCCACGAGATTAAAAATTATTCGGGAACAGTTGCCCTTTATCTTGCGGAAAAAGATGAGCGGCTAAAAGTTGCGGAGAGGATTTTCTTTCATCTTGTGGAAAACAAAAATGATGATGCTTATCCATTTTCATTTCTTGCAACCTATTCCACAAAAAACGAAAAGGGAAGCATAAAGCACGCTCCCTTAAAATATGCCCTAACCGAATACAAAAATGACCGGGATAAAATTCTGGAGCTTCTTTCCTGCCTTAACCGTGCGGCCGAGGTTTCAAAGCTAATCGGGGAATTTACTGCAAGCGGAGAAATGTTCCATCCCCTGCGGCTTACTACAAATGAGGCATGGCAAATTTTGCGCGACATTCCAAAAATAGAAGAAAGCGGAATCGTCTGCCGCATTCCCGACTGGTGGAAAAAATCTCGGCAAAAGGCAAAGGTCTCAGTCTCGCTCACAAAGAAAAAATCACTTCTGGGGCTGGACTCAATTCTTGGAATGGAAGGCTACCTTGAAGTTGACGGTGAAAAACTCACCAAGGCAGAAATCAAAAAGATGCTTGCCATGGACGAAGGACTTTCGCTCATAAAAGGCAAGTGGGTTGAAGTTGACCACGAGCGGCTGAACTTGCTTTTAAAAGAGATGGAAAAATATCAGGGTGACATAAGCATGGTGGAAGCCCTGCGCATGAGCCTTAACTCTGACAATGCTGATTCCGATTCAAAAGACGAAATCGACATAAACGCCATCTCCAACGCCACATGGATTTCAGAGCTTCTCCGTGACTTGCGTTCTGTTTCAAGCACAGGCAAAAAAGCCATGAAACTACCTTCAAGCTTTAAGGCTACCTTGCGTCCATATCAGTCAAAGGGCTACGAATGGCTTTCCAAGATGACGGCCTGCAATTTTGGTGCCTGTCTTGCCGATGACATGGGCTTGGGAAAGACCGTTCAAGTCCTCGCATTTTTGGAAAGTATAAGGCAGGATGCTCCAGATTCAAAAATTCTCCTTGTAGTTCCCGCATCCCTTTTGGGCAACTGGCAGAATGAATGTAAAAAGTTCGCTCCTCTTTTGCCACTCCAGATTTTGCACCCATCAGCCTCTCGTAATGCAGAAAAGAAAAACTGCCAGCCCGAAAACGCAGTCCGTCATGCCGAAAATGCAACCCGTCATGCCGAAAACGTAGCCCGTCATGCCGAACTTGATTCGGCATCTCTGATTCTGAAACAAGTTCAGAATGACAGTGGCGCAATTCAGAGTGACAGTGGCGCAATTCAGAATGGCAACTTTCCATTCCTTTCAATCACCACCTACAGCATGGTAAGCCGCATGGAAGATTTGCAGCAAACAGATTGGGACCTTGTAATTCTGGACGAAGCCCAGGCAATCAAAAATCCTTCATCAAAACAAACAAAAAGCATAAAGTCACTCAAAGCCAAAAACCGCATCGCCCTCACTGGAACTCCAATAGAAAACGATCTGACAAACCTTTGGTCGCTCTACGATTTCTTGAACAAGGGGCTCTTGGGAACATCAACTGAATTCAAACGATTCGCATCATCGCTAAAAGAAAATCCTTCAGGCTACTCAAAGCTCAAGGCAATGATTTCACCCTTCATGCTGCGTCGCCTAAAAACGGACAAGTCAATCATCTCTGACCTCCCCGAAAAAATGGAGATGACCGACTATGTGACCCTTTCCAAAAAACAGCGGGTCCTTTACAAAAAATATGTGGACGACCTTGCAAAACTTTTGGAAAAAGCAAAAGACGATGATGACCCAATGAAACGTCGCGGACTTGTTCTTGCATCCCTTTTAAAGCTCAAGCAGATTTGCAATCACCCCGACCAGTTTAACGGAGCAGACGGATTTGCAGAAAAAGACAGCGGAAAGTTTGAGATGCTAAAAGACATCTGCCAGACGATTTACGAAAAGCGCGAGCGTGTGCTTGTCTTTACCCAGTTCAAGGAAATATGCCCAGCCCTCGATGATTTTCTTTCCGGCGTATTCGGCATAAGGGGCTTTGTCCTTCACGGCGGAACCCCGATTTCCAAGCGTAACAAAATGGTGGAAGAATTCCAGAGCGACACTTATATTCCCTACATGGTCATTTCGGTAAAAGCAGGCGGAACAGGATTGAACCTTACCAACGCAAACCACGTAATTCACTTTGACCGCTGGTGGAATCCCGCAGTGGAAAATCAGGCCACCGACCGCGCGTTCAGAATCGGCCAGACAAAAAACGTCATGGTTCACAAATTTGTATCGCGTGGAACAATCGAAGAAAAAATCGACGAGCTCATAAAGAGCAAAATCGAGCTTGCGCAAAACGTCATCTCCGCCGACTCCGGTGAAAATTGGATAACCGAGATGAGCGACAGCGACCTTATGAATATGTTCCGTTTGGACGGACAGGAGTAAGTCATGGGATATTACGATTACTACAGCGGATTTGCCCCTTACGTTTCAGTTGCGGAACACAAGGCAAAGGCAAAAAAATATATCGAGGAGCAGCGCAAAAAAGGCGTGGTGCTGAATCCGGTTGAACTAGAAGGAAGAACAATCGCAAAAAGCTGGTGGGGAAAAGCCTGGTGCCAAAACCTTGAACTCTATGCCGACTATGCAAGCCGCCTAGAGCGTGGCAGAAAATATGTCCACGCAAACTGTGTCCTTGATTTGCAAATAGACGTGGGAAAAGTAACGGCCTTGGTTCAGGGAAGCGGAAAAAAGCCCTACAATGTCCGAGTAAGAATCGACGAGCTTACCGAAGAACAGTACGAGAGCATTGTAGAAAAGTGCGCATCAAAAATCCAGAACATCGATGACCTTGTAAAAGGCAACTTTCCCGACGACCTAAAAACACTTTTTACCCAAAAAGGAGCCGGCCTTTTTCCTTCCATGGCAAAGATTCACTTTAGCTGCTCCTGCCCCGACTATGCCGACATGTGCAAGCACGTAGCTGCAGTCCTTTACGGAATCGGTTCCCGCTTTGACAAAGACCCGCTATTGTTTTTCAAGCTTCGTGGAGTAGACACCGACCGCCTGATAGGAAACGCAATCAAGGACAGAATCCAGAGCATGATAGAAAATGCCTCCAAGCCCAGCGACCGCATCATGGACGATGGGGATGTGATGGCGGTGTTTGGGATGGAGATTTAGAGGTGAGAAGGGGGATGAATTTGGGAGATAGATATAGAATTTGTTAGTAACTTTAGATTGGATTCTCAGCACAGAGTAAAGGCAAAATTCAGTAAAAATTTTGTCAACTTTTCATACATTCACCTTCTTAATAATGGTAAGAACGTAAGAGAAGGAGAAGAATGTATGAAGTATTTTATGGTAACTGTTAAGTGTGGACATGTTGGAAAGAACAATTATTACAAGGGCACTTTGTTCTTGAAGGCAGAAAATGGTCGGGCTGCTGCTAAGCAGGCAAGAGAGTGTCCGAGAGTTAAACATGACCAAAAAGATGCAATTTTAAGTGTATCTGAAATTGATGAGATGATTTTTGAAATTGGACGTGAATTGAATCATACAATTCACTATTACACTTGTGAAAGTATACAGGAACAGAGAATGTATTTTTCTGAAATTGAAAACAATGTCTTTGTAGAAGAACGAGTTTACGAAGAGCCAAAGAAATATGCAAAAAAACACTCTCTTCGCAAAATTTACAATATGGATCCAAATTATGAGTTCCTTAAAAAGAATCGGTATTTGGACTACTACATAGCTTAAGGAGATTAAGTGATGAAGAAAACAGTTTTTGTAACTTTGATGATGGCGGATGATATGCATAAGCGTCATTATCCAGTTGATGGAAATTCATTTATTGAATACCCTGGTGAGGTTTATTACGCAATTAATGCTGTATTGGCAAAAACAATAAAATCTGATGATGATATAAAAGTTGTACTTCTTGAAACAAAAGGCGGAGATAAGGCTGGGACGAAGAATGCTCAATTATTTATGAATGAACTAAATGAATTGAATTCATGTGGTGCCAACATAACTTACGAAGTAATTCCTTCAGATTTTATTGAAACAAAAGATAAATTCAAGGATTTATATAAGAAGTTGATAAAGGCCTTCGAATCTGAATCTGAGTTATATGCAGATGTTACTTTCGGTCCAAAATCACTTCCGTTGTTGATTTTTGCTGCAATGCAGTTTGGAGAAAAATTCTTTGACTGTACTATAGGAAATGTCATTTATCTTAAAACAGAATTCAAAAACGGTAGAGTTGATGAATCTTCACAGATTATTTGTGATTATACCCCACTTTATATGTTAAATAGTTTTACCAACACTATTGAATGTTCTTCTGGTGAAAAAGCTATTGCTGCCGTTGAAGCTTTGTTTGAGAACTAGACTATGACTAGGATTTTTGAGTTTTCAGAAATTGATAATCTCTTTTTGAAATACAAAGATGCATCTCTACAAGAAAATACGGAAAAGTATCTTGATAAATTGAAAAATGATATTATCACAGCCTTGTGGAATAATCTTAGAACTAAGAAAAGAATTGCAGCTGCACTTGTTGAAAATGCAGATGTGATGGTAGATACAACCTCTTATTGTATTAAGCAATATTCAAAGTACGAAGATTGTAAAGGATTTGCTGCTTATACAACAAAATCTATCAAAAATAAACTTATAACCAGTTCTATTGATTCAGATTTTCAGGATGCTACCGGAGGTATGCACGTTTCTGATAACTATAAAGAAACTCAGAGTAAATTAAGGAGACTCTATAAATCTTTTATTGCTTTGCGAAAGACTAATTCATCTGAGTGTGAGATAAATAATAACTTTGTTGAATACGCATCTAAATATTTGGGAATTGATAAGGGCACTGTTACTGATTTTCTATATCCAAAGAAAGCAACAAGTATAGAAAGCAATAATTCCGAAGATGATTCGTATGATATAACAGACATTTTTGGTGGAACGAATGATTATTCTTCTGTCAATTTATATGAGCAAAATGAAGAGAATACGGAGATTCTCTCAAAAATCAATAAGGAATGGAAACTTCAAAAAGATGATTCTAAGGCATTAATGTCAGAATTGCTTACGCTGATTGTAATAGAGGCTCTTAATAGAAAGTTTATCAGTATTGAGTATACATCGTTAGAACCTTATGAGTTTATTAATCGAAAAATGCTCAAAATCTTCTATACTAATCACGATGAGTCAATTCCTTCACAGCAAGAAATAGGGGAAAAGTATGGACTTACAAAATCTGGTGTAAGTAAAAAAATAACCAGGTTTTTTGAAAAAATAATAAATTAATTTGTCAACTTTCTTAGAAAGTTACTGCTTGTAGATTGTAAGACTAATTATAGAGGAGTAAGAATTATGGGATTAAATGATTTTGCCATAACAAAAGAAAGAGCACTGCCAATTTTTATTCTGGCAGATGTAAGCGGAAGTATGCGTGGAATGAAAATCCAGGCTGTAAACAAAGCAATTCAGGATATGGTTGCAACTCTTCGTAATGTAGATGACATTCGTGGTGTATTTAAGCTCAGTATCATCACTTTTGGTGGAAATGATGAGGTCATTGTTCAGCAATTACCAACTGATATTAAAGATGTAGAAATTACTGAATTGTCTGCAGCAGGCAGAACACCAATGGGTGCTGCTATTACTAAACTTAAAGAAATTATTGAAGACAAAGAAATTGTAAAATCAAAAGATTTTCAGCCTACAATTGTTCTTTTAAGTGATGGATGCCCAACGGATTATGAAGGAAAAGAATATGATTCTCTTGAAAATTACTTGAACTGGGAGCCAATCAAGTTATTCCATGAGGCTCCAAGATGTGCAAAATGTATGAGAATTGCTATGAGTGTAGATGAAGCTACAGACCTTAATATGCTTAGAGCATTCTTAAATAATGAAACAGAACCTATGCAGGCGATAAATGCAAATGATATTGCAAAAATGTTCAAATGGGTAACTATGTCTACTATTAGCAGAATGTCTAGCACAGATCCCGATAATGTACAGAGTTTCCTCAAGTTTGATTCAGATGCTGAAGATGATGATATTCTTGTATGAGTGATGTAATTATCAAAGAACTTGATAAAGCAAAAATCATGGTTCTCTCTGTTCAAGGGGAGAACCACAAGAAAAATGGTATTTGTAATCAAGATTCCTATTCGTTTAAAATAGATGACTCTGGAAATTATGCGTTCGTGGTTGCAGATGGTGTAAGTACTTGTAAATTTGCAAAACAAGGTGCTGATAAAGCATGTGAAACTGTGTGTAACATGCTTAGTGCTTGTGCAGAATTATCAGAAGAAGAAATAAAACAGACAGTTTTTTCAGAATGGAAGAAACTGGTTGGTAAATCTTGGAATGACTATGGAACTACCATCAATTTTTTATATGGATATTCTGATAGGTTAGTCATGGGAAAGGTAGGTGATGGTGCTGTACTTGTAAAAAATGGAAAAAATACTTCATTTTTACATGAGGAGTCAGATTTTTATACATCAGAAACATTTGCTTTGGGAGAATCTATACCAAAAGAACGATTTAAGATTATCTTAATGAGATATGAGAAATTGCTACCTATTTTTATTATTTTGATGACAGATGGGATAGAAAAGGAACTCAATTCTGAAAAAATTGAGGACTTCGCAGATTACATAAATTTGGCTATCGAAAACCCAAATTTCGTGGTAGAATTAAAAGATTGGGTAAAAAGTCTTAATAACAAAAATGGTGATGATAAAACCATTCTTATATGCAAAATCGAAGGAAGATAGAAAAAAATGGACGAACTGGAAGGACAGATTTTAACATCAAAAAATGGAACTAAGTATTATCTTTCTAAGATTATTGGCCAGGGAGCTCAAGGAATTATATACAGCACAGCTGATGATGAATATGTAGTTAAGCTGTATAAGAACGAATCGGAACTAAAAAACAAGAAAAAATTAAAGAAATTAACTTGGCTTTTGAAAACGGACTATCCGGATCAGTTTATCAAACCTCTTGATATTATTGATTCTCCATACATTGGATATGTAATGAAGAAAGTAAAAGGTCATACTTCCTTAAATAAATTGCTAATTCCTAATCGTGAGATGTCATTTTCTGATTGGTATAACACCAATACTGGTGGATTATACAGGCGACTTCTTGTAGGACAGAAGATTGCAACTCAATTCGCAAATCTTCATAAAATGAATTTAGCCTACTGTGATTTATCAGGTAATAATATTCTTGTAAATGAAAACACCGATGTTAATTCTGTCTGCATGATTGATATTGATAATATTTACATTCCTGGGGCAGATGAAGTAAATGTACTTGGAACTTCTCGTTACATGGCTCCTGAAATTCTTACACGGCAGCTTGATCCAGATATATTTACAGATAGTTATTCTTTAGCAGTTATTTTGTTTGAGTTATTAAAGGCTGGTCATCCCTATATTGGAGATTTTATAGAGGATGGAACTCCTGAACAAATGACAGAGGCATATAAAGGTCTTTATCCTTATGTTGAGGATCCATCGAATGATTTGAATCGCTCATCGCAAATGCTTCCATCAGACGTTGTTTTTACAACTCAATTAAAGGAATTATTCCAGAAGACCTTTATTGATGGTAAAGAGAACAGAGTTGCTAGAATTAGAGCACAGGAATATGCTTTAGCCTTTCAGAGAGCATCCAATTTGGTTGTAAAATGTTCAGAATGTGGTAACTGGCATTATGCAAGACCTGATAATAACCATAAATACATTTGTCCGTGGTGTGATGCCCCTTATGAAAAGCCATTACGAATTGCATTTTACGAGAAGTATAATTGCAAAATAAGTGGACAAAAGATACCAGTAAGCGATAAACATCTGGAGGACTTTATCCTTAAAGAGAAGTCAAAGAATATTGTAACAAAAAATTACATTAAAGATTCTTATGAAGAAAATGATGATATGGCTTTGGAGGAATATTTTTCTGTTCGGTTGGCAAAGGATGGAAAATTTTATTTAATAAATCAATCGGGAAATATGATTGCTCTAAAAAAGGCAAATGAAGAAAAGTTCATTGTTATTAAAAAAGATGAGATGAAACCTTTGGAAATAAAGGACACTATTATTTTTGATAACCCAAAAGACTTGCAGAATTTTGATTTTGGAAACAATGTAAAGGGAATATCCTTTAGATATGCAGTAGTGAGATAGGGGAAGAGAATGAAAGCATCAGATATTATTTGGGGTGGCGACCATAAAGCAATAGTAAGTCTTAGAAATCAAATAGAAGGAATGAAAGAAGGTGATGAAGTTCAAATTGAATATAATTACCTTGATAATGTATACGAACTCTCTTTTGAAGGTAAGAAAACTGTAATTACTCCTTGTAATAAATCAAGTGAAGACCAACTGGATTTATTAAGAAATGGTAGAAGCAGTATGAATACGATTCTTAGTATGGATGAAGACGGATGTTTTATCCAATTAAGGATTTTTGAAGAAATTGTTGTCCTAGGACAGTTGTCTACATTAAGAATTGCGATTACAGATGAAGTAATAGAAAGATTATCTGACAATGAACAGCAAAATCCTATAGAAGCATTTAAAGAAAAGTTTATTTATACAGACCCAAAAACAAAGAAAACCATGATTTTTGTGAAAGGCTACAATAAAAAAAATGCAGACTTTTCTATTCTATCTCGAAGAAACAGATTAAATGTTTCTAGGGACTCCGATTCATATATTGCTAGTGGTTATTCTAGGTATGACAGCAGTTATGCGGATTTTGATGCAGTATATTTGATTACAGGAAATATTGAATTTGTAGATTCAACAAGAGATGCAAAGATATCTGGTGAATTAAATAAAAACATGGAAAAAATCCGCTCAAGCGGAAAATACTTTGAGATTTGGGATGCGTATCTAAATCTTGAAAGAATCACTATGCTCCAGCATGCAAAGGATACAGGTGTTGTAAAATACAAGTCTGTTAGAAGTCAAGCTACAAGTGATGGGTATAAATACATATTTACTTTGGAAGATGGACAGTATGCTGAATTTTCAAAAGACGATATTCTCGATTCTTATGCAGAAGATATAATCAATAGTGAAAAAACAACGCCTGATAATATTACTTCATATCGAACGACTAAAGTTGGAGCTTTCTCGAGAGTAATTGGCAATGAATGTGTTGTAATCGATACAGATGCTCCATCTATAAATAATCATATTCCTGCTGAAGGATATCTCTTTACTTCTTTATCTGGTGACAAAATCAGAATGCAGCGTTGTGAAATAGCTAAGGAGAGAATTAGCAACAATAGAGCAGAAATAGATCATCTTCAGGAAATAATAGAGGACGGAACTCTTTTTCATAATCAAATAGGAGAAAATAATCCGATAACAAATAAACTTAAGGCATCTCCTCAGTTTAAGAATAAAACTTTTAATGACGAACAGATTCAGGCGATAGACAATGCGATAAATACTCCAGATATTTCACTTATTTTGGGCCCCCCTGGAACTGGAAAAACTACAGTAATAAAAGGAATTGTTACTCGTTTTGAAGAGTTATTCAAAAAGAATAATCCAAACGAAACTCCTGATATTCTTATTTCAAGTTTTCAACACGAGGCTGTAGATAATGCTGCAATCGGTATGGAAAATGATGGACTTCCTGCAAATAGAACAGGAGGAAAGAAGAGAGAAGGCAGTAATGTTTCTTTCTATATAGATGATTGGAAAAAGAAGAAAACAAAAGAACTTTCTGAACAATTAGACAAGAACCAGGTTGAAAAAGATGATTCAATAGAAAGTTTAAGAGGACAAATCTTTGCCTGGTCAAAAAAAGGATGCGACTTAACAGAAGGGTTTTCGATTCTTAAAAACCAGATAAATGAAAACATGGTTTCATTGTCTGATGACGTTTTAAATGAATCCCGAACATTGATTGCTCAGGTAGAAAATGGTGGTAAAACTGAAGCTATAAAGAGTATCTTGAATGAAGAAGATCAACAAAGAAATATCATTTTATTATCTCAAAGACTCGATAATGAAGCTTTCAAAGATGATGGTGTTAGACATGCAAAAAAACTGAAGATTGCCATAGAAGATGAAGGACTTTTTGATGATGCTGATGTTGAACCTATTAAAGCAGTGATTTCTTCTGAAGGCGAAGATGCAGAAATTTTCAAAAAATATGTTGAGACTGTCAACCTTCTAAAAGAACACTATCTTAAAGAAGATGTGAAGATACAGGAAGAAAAGGTAGATATTCCTCATAAGTTAGAACTCTTGTTAAAACGTATTGATGGAGAATTAAAGAATAAGAAAATTGAGAATTTGAATGATTCAATGGCAGCTGAAACATTAATACTTAGACAATATCTCGATATGATACAGGATGATGCCGAAATAAAGAGAATTGTTGAGTCATATTCAAGTATCAATGCGGCTACTTGTCAGCAGTCTATGGATATAAGAAAAGGTGCGATAGATAAAAAATATGATTTAGTAATCATTGATGAAGCAGCACGTGCAAATCCTTTAGATTTGATGATTCCTATGGCTATGGGTAAAAAAGTTATTTTGGTAGGAGACCATAAACAGCTTCCTCATATGTTATCTCCGGAGGTAGTTAAGGAATATCGAAAAGAAGGAAATACTGAGCAAATGCAAGTATTGGAAGAAAGTCTTTTTGAACGTTTATTCAATACACTTGAAGCTTCTGGCGCAAAAAAACGTACAACTCGACTTACAAAACAGTATCGAATGAATCCGATAATAAGTAATTTTGCAAGTAAATGTTTCTATGAAGAAAAAAACACTGATGTTGGTCTTGATTCTTCAGAAGTAAAAGTTGAAGAAAAGCAGGCTAATCTTGGTATGTATAAAGATAAACCTCTTGTATTTCTTGACTTGCCACAGGAAACTTTTGATGCAGAAAAATCAGGAGTAAGTAAATCTCGTCCTGCTGAAGCTAAAGTAATTATGGATGAAGTTGTTAAAGTCTTAAAAAAAGATCCTAATAAATCTATCGGAATCATTACTTTTTATAGAAAGCAGGTTGATGTTATAAACGAATATAAGATTAATCTTACAGATGAACAGAAAACTAGGGTTGAAATTGGAACAGTGGATGCCTTCCAGGGAAAAGAGTTTGATGTCGTTTTCCTTTCTTGTGTAAGGGCAAACAACTATTCAGAAGATGATTTACATAAAAAAATTGGTCATTCAAGTGATAAGAATCGTTTATGTGTATCTTATACACGTGCAAGACAGTTACTTGTTACAGTAGGTGACAAAGAAACGATGTCTTTTATTCCAGAAATGAAAGAATTGATTGAAATTTGTGAAAAAGGAGATGTAGGTTATTATGAACTTATTAAATAGTAAAACAGTATTTTCATTTGGACCATTCAAACATCCACTTTCTCCAAATGCATATAATGTAATTGAATTTGCCTGGCCCGTAAAAGCTTTTGAATGTTATGCCAATAAAATTGAATCAGGTTCTTTGGATGCTTTGGCTCTGACAGTATTGGAATTATTAAATCTTCAATATTTAAGATTGGATCAGATTGCTGATGATTTAGGAATCAGCAAAGAACTCCTTGAACACATTATTGATCGCGAACTTCTTTCTAAAGGATATTGTGAACAAAGCAAAAAAGAATTTAAGGTTACTGAAAAAGGAGCAGAATACCTTAGAGATATAACAACTAATGAAATTAGCAAGGAAAAAGTTTTTGGTTATATGTTCCAAAGTCTGGTGGATGGTGAATTCTTCCCATTTTTCTATGAAGGAACATTACCAGATCCATGGCACAATAAAGATGGTTTGTATTATGTTGATGTAAAATCAAATCTGGCTGAACAGAAAGAAGATTCAACCTCACTTCTAAATAAGATAAACCGTGCTTATCACAAATATGGTTATATCTACCATAAATCAAAGGAAGTTTCTGAAAATGCTTTATTTGATGAAAATATGTTTGTTGATGCCGAAGATGATATTCAGGATCAAGATTTTGATTATGAAGCTGATTTGGAAAATTCATATTTAAGCAACGAAGAGAAAAAAGAACTTACAAATCTGAAGAATGCTCGCATTAAACTACTTAAAACAAGTCCAAAAGAGTTATATATAAAATTTAGATTGTATGCTCTAAAAGATGATCCAGGCTTATTTCAAATTAATTCTCCGTTTGAAGAAAATGAAACAAAATGGTATTCAGAATCTTTTGCTCGTATGAGAAGAGATACCAATGTAACATTTGGTTTATCTGAATCGGCTATGATGGAGTTGAATGTATACTGCGATACAGTAACAGATCAGATGTATTGCGAACTTCCAGAATTAAAGGAACTTAATCCAGAAGAATATTTGGAAAGAACCTATCCAGAATTAAATTCATGCAGCATTAAAGCTATTCTGAAGAAAAGCTATTTACGTCTCGTTCGTCAGGAAATATTTGCACAGAAAGGTGCGGACAATGAATCTGATGTAATCATGAATGTATACAGGTCATTGGAATTATTGCTTAACAATTATATTAAAAAAATTAATAAGCAAAAAATTGTTGATGCCTATTTCAATTCTATAGGTTTTGAATCGGATATTGATGATATCCCTGTTTATTTTGGAATTACAGACAGACTATCTGCAATAAATACTGAGAAAAGAACTCTTTCTGATTCAGGAAATAATTTCTTTAAGAGATCTATTATGAGAAACTTTAATGGTAACAGAAATGGAAGTTCATTAAGAGAAAAATATTATTTTCTATTGTACGCAGCATATTTGGATAAAAATCTAAATTTTGCAAAGGCTTTAAAAGAAGATAAATCTATAGTAGCAAAAATAGATTATATAAATTATAAACGAAATGACTTTGCGGGCCATAACGACGGATATGATGTTGCAGAAATTGATTCAAAATTACTAAAAGATATTGTGACAACTTTTAACGAACTTTCAAGCGTTTTAGTGTCTAACTTTGATAAATAGGAGATAGGAAAAATGGGAAAAAAGAATAAAGGTGGAAACAGACAATCAGCATCAAATACAACAATTGCAGCAACTCCTGCTTCTAGTAGTATTTCTGAAAAAGATAAAGAACTTCTTGAATTAGCAAAAAAGCTTGTAGAAGAAGGTGACAAAGATTTAAAAACTCTTATTCAGAAATTAGCAGAGAAAGCTAATGAAGAACATAAATTAGAACTTGATGTTGAAAAAGAAGACTTTATAAAGAATCTTGAAAGAGAACATACTGATAAAGTTAATGAAATAAAAGCTCTGAAAGACGAACTTGATAAACTCGAAGAAGAAAAGAAAGCAATAGAGCAGGGAAGAATTGACTTAGAACGAGATAAAAATAATCTCGATATTGAAAGAAAGAAAGTACTTGAAAAAGAAGAAGAAGAAGAAGAAGCTGGACAAGAATTTTATAAACTATTCGAAGAACAAAAAGCTCAGTTTAAAAAAGATCAGGAAGAATTAAAAGATAATCTTGATGATATTGAAAACCAAAGAAAATCTCTCGAAGCAGAAAAAGAAGCTTTTAATGAAGAAATGACTTCGGAAAAAAAGAAGCTTGAAAAAGAGAGAAAAGTATTTGAAGAAGAAAAAGAAGCTACTAGAGAAAGTTTTGAAAGACGTGATAATAGATTAAAAGCTAAAGAGGAAGAGTATAACAACTCAAATCCAGTTAAAATTGCGGAACAGGAATCTGTAATCGAAAATTTAAGAGAATCTCTTGCTCGCTGGGAAGAAGAATATAAGAAACTTTCAGCACAGAAGAATGAACTTGAATTAACAAAGGCAAAAATTGAAGGCTATTCGATTGAAGAACTTCAGCAGGAACGCGAACGACTTGCAAACGAATTAGACGAATTACAGAACAAATTTAGTGACTATACAGATTTAAAACTTGCTGAAATGAAATTGGCATTGGAAGATAAGCCAAAATACATTGATCAGATTAATCAGTTACAGTCAGAAGTGGCAAGTAAAGAACATGAACTCTCAAGACGTGCTAATGTCCAGCTTGAATATGAGCAACTCAAAGAACAGTTGGGATTACTACGTTCACTTAATGATCATTTAAGAACTGAATTATCAACAACAAAGAAAATGCTTGAAAGTTCAACAGGCGATGTATGTCCTGCATTAACTCAAATTGATACGAATATTGATTCTGATAAAGAAAACAATGCAAAAAAGAATCGTGATGAATTAATGTCGCAGTCAGAAACATTAAACTCTATCGTAAATCATGTTATCACATATGCGGCAAGCCGTGCAAAACCACTTTTTTACACAAAAGAAGATATAAAAGCATTTATTGCAGGTATGGCAGCTTCTCCTTTTGCAATTCTTCAGGGTATGTCAGGAACAGGAAAGACAAGCCTTCCTAGAATTTTTGCAGATGCAATATTTGGAGAAGTAAATATAGTTCCTGTTGAATCTTCTTGGCGTGATAGAAATGAATTACTTGGTTATTATAATGACTTTAGTAAGAAATATACTGCAAAAGAATTTACCTGCGATTTATACAAGGCAAATACACCTAATTATAGAAGAGTTCCATACTTTATTGTATTGGATGAAATGAATCTTTCTCGTGTAGAATATTATTTTGCTGATTTCTTATCCGTACTTGAAAATGAGCCAAACGAATGGAAAGTTCAATTGGTTGAAACAGATATGAGACAACTTCCTAATGAAATTACACCAGAAGTTAGAGATGCATTAGCTAAAGATGATTCTGCTAGATATGTAGAATTACGAGCAATTGTAGAAAAACTTTACCCAGAGCAGGGAAGTCTTGATTCTGAAGCAATTCAGAATGCGCAGACAGGTGAAAAACAAAAATTGCTTCAATTTTTAGAGGAAAAGCATTTTAAAAATATTCATGGTTCTGCAAGTCTTGTTACAGGGCCTCAGCTTCTTGAAGAAGGTAAAACAATCATAATTCCAGAAAATGTTTGGTTCATAGGAACAGCAAACAAAGATGAATCTACATTTGAAATTACAGATAAGGTGTATGACCGTGCTCAGGTTATGAACTTCAAAAAACGAGCTAAGGGAACAAAACTTGATATGAATATTGAAAAGAAGTTTGTTCCTTACAGCACATTAAAGACTCTCTTTAGTAAAGCAAAAAAAGATTTTGAATTTAATTGTGCAAAAAATCCTGCTATCATTGATATCGACGATTATCTTAAGGAACACTTCAAGGTTTCATTTGGTAATCGAATCTTGGACCAGATTAACAAATTTGTTCCTGTATATGTAGCAGCTTCTTTTGCCTCGAAACCAAAAAGTGTAGACGAAGAAAACGTTTATATATATGAGGCTCTTGATTATCAGATTACTAATAAAGTTTTAAGAAAACTTGAATATATCGATATGACAGGAGAAGAGATCGAAGAACTTGAAACTATTTTTAAGAATTATAAGCTTAAACTTGCTTTGGATTTTCTTAGCTCAAAAAAGGAAAACTAAATGACAGTTTCATTTGTTGATGTATTTGAAGCCAACAAAGAAATATCATTAGAAGAAATAAACTATGTTATTCCTTATTCTGGAAAACTGGTAATAAAGGATGTGAGTCCAGATAGTTGTGTGTTAAATCACAAGCTAATTCATCATGATTCCATATTCGAATTACCAGTTAAACAAGATGATATTATTCTAAGTTGCGGTTCAGACACTATTAGAATAAAAATTCTCAAAGGTGAACTTTCACAAGAAAGTATTATTGATTATCAGGATATCTATAAGCAATATTTATCTTTCACAAATGATGGATGCTTTGATGGACAAGATTTATTAAAAGCTTTTGATATTGATAATGATAATGCCATCAGATTGTGCTCTTTCAATAAAAAATTTGATAATCTCCGGCAGTCGAATAACAGAGATGAAATATTGAAGGATGTCAAATATCTTCCTCATATTTTTTATAGACCAAAACTACACCTAAAACAGGTAGAGGAGGTTAGACCTGCCTCTATAGTTACAAGAATTGGTACTGAATCAATCCGACATTTGGCATCACATAGTGAACACTGGAAAGGAATTAAGGCGAATGGTCTTATTCCAGAACGATTATTAGCAAGAATTCTTGAAGATGATTATGCCATATACGAAAATGTTGCAGCAAAAACAATAGTTGATCGAATCTATGCATTAGAGAAAAAAGAAAAGGAAGATACTATTGATTGTAAAATGAATTTCACTTTGTCAGAATCATATTCTCAAGGTGGCGAACGACAAAATTTCTTTGATGCAATCAATTTTCTTTTTAAAGGTTTTGAAAATTCAGAATCTAGTACAACTCAAAAATTAATTGAAGAAACTCTTGAAGTTATCAATTCAATCCTGGAGTATTTGTCAAAATGTAAATCAACAAACCTCTACCGCCATATAAGAAAAGAAAAAGAAATCAGAGGTTCATTGAAGAAAACAAACATTTTCATGATGGATAACTATTACAAAAAGGTTTATCAATTATGGGAATTGTTAGGAAAGAAAGAAGAAATTACTGACATCCTCGAAAAGAAAGAACTTCAGGAAGAATACCTTCTTTATGTAGAGCTTGTAATTCTGTTCTGTTTGAAATACATGGGATTTAAACCTGAAGAGGATGATGAAACTTTATTAAGTAATAATTTATTCAATCATTGTGTATTTACTTTTGAAGACTGGGAGATTATCTTAAATTCAGAAAAAGCAAAATTGTTTGATGGATTTATTACTGCAGAGATTTCTCAGAAAAAAAAGCTTCCGGTTCATTTTTCAATAGAATTACCAGACAGTTCTGTTTATCAACAATTTAAGGCTTCTAAATCAAATAATGACATTATTTTTGAAAAAAAGCTGGATGAAAGTGAACAGAATGAACTTTGTAATTTACTGCAGGATAAGATAGAAAAAAAACTACAAGGAAAGTGGAAACAAGAATTTAGAAAGACTCTTTTGGATGCAATGATGAAGGTTTCTGTCAGTAAAGAAACTTTACTGTTTGTGCCGTGGAAATATGGGATTGCTGATGATTATAAAACGGCAAAAGAAACTCTGAAACAAATAGGGGAGTTAATTCCTTCCGGTTATGACGAATATTATATTTTGAATATTACTCGTCCAAATGAATTGAGAAGCATTAGTGATGAGCCTTTATTAAATTCTTTAGTCTCATACAATGTTCGGAATCAAGAATCAATTAAAAATAAAGAATACGGAATTATTCCGATTACTATTAATGATGTGAACTCGTTTAGAAGACTCTCTAAGATATTCTTGAAAAACATGATTATCATAAAAAGTGAACAAAATTGCTGTCCACAGTGTGGTTCAAAACTAAAGGGTGATAAAACTCAAGGTTATTTTTGCGTAAATCAGGAATGTAACTTCAAGATTTACAATTCACAATGTCCAGATTGTAAAAAGAAATATTGGTATACAGACTATATATTTCCAAAAGTTTTTCACTTGGATACTGAATCAATAGGTATGAAGATACTGCTAGATGAAAATAGCTTAGGTTTCAAAAATATCACAACTTTAACATCTGACCATAAGCCGGAATGTCCTTATTGTAAAAGCGAGAATACGTTAGTATATGAAGGTAAATATTCATTTGAAAAGTTCCTTATAAAAACAGAGAAAAAGAAGAAAACAACATCTCAATCAACAATTGCAGCTGTCATATCTCAAAATAATGCGGTTAAGAAGCCTCTTGTAAGTGGCACTGTGAATTTTGTGGAGCCGTCAAGCAAAAATAATCCATCTCCGCAAAAAATAAAAAAATTAGTTGTCGTAAGAAAAAAAACAGGGAATATCATGAAATAGGAGGCCATGCAACAGTTGTTTCTTTGATTTTCCTTTAGTTTTTTGCATTGAATCATGGTATAATATATCAGAAAGGTATAAAATGATAAGGATAAAAAGTTCCGCAGTCAGCTGACCACAACCTTTATCCTTCCCCAAACAAATCATCCATTGTGACTTCGCTCTGAACCCTGCCGGAGTGGGCGTTTCGTTTTATGCCATAAGTTGTTATCATGGTAAGGTGCAGAGCTTTTTTTGAAGATGTTTTTTTGCGGAAGCACTCTATCTTGTTAATCAGCTTTTTTTCATAATCCTTATCGATTTCGTATTCATTGGCTGAAAATTTCATTTCACAGATATTTATAACTTTGTCCCGGCGGTCTATCAACATATCAATCTGGGCTCCTTCGGCTTCATCATTTCCTTCAGTTGATTTTGCAAACCAGGAGGAAACTTCCGTGAGGATTCCCGAGATTCCGAGTTTTTTCTTTATCTGCTGGATATGATCTTTGCATACCTGCTCAAACGTAAATCCTTCCCATGCCTTAACGGATGGATTGTCGATCGAATTGGACCAGAACCGCTCATCCTTTCCAGAATTATTCTTCAGGAACTTATAATAAAACAAAGTAAAGTAATCTGAAAGCTGATAAAGCATATCTTGCTTCTTGTTGCCGAAGAATTGATAGGAGCGGACAAATTCTGAATTGACAAGGTTCTCAAGAATTTTTGTAAGCACACCGTTTGGCGGAAGTTTGGTGATTTGGGAAATCTCTTTTCTTGTAAGACCCATCTTCTTGTAACTCAATGCCTCTACAACTTTCAGATATTGTTCGCTGTTATTAAAGAGCGTCGCATACAGATGCTCAAATTCATCCCAAAGCAAAGCCCGCTTCCTGAAAAACATGTTGTCAATATTCGCTTCAAAAGAAATTGTATTGTCCAACAGGCTCAGATAATACGGTATGCCACCCATTATCATATAATTCTCAACAATCTGATAATGAGACCATTCAAATCCGTTTGCATTGAGATATTGCTCCGTTTCGTTCAATGTAAACGGCTCAAGATATAGTCTGCAAGTCTGCCTGTTGTAAAGGCCGCCTTTGTTTTTCGCAATATTGTCAACTAGCCAGGCTGTTGCCGAACCGCAGACAAGGCATACAAGATCATCCTGGGCCGAACCCCAGTTGTTCCAGAAATATTCAAAGGCTGGAAGGAAGTCGCTTCTAGGAGTGTCAAACCATGGCATTTCATCAAAAAATACAACATGCTTTTCGGTTTTTGGAAGAGTGTCGAGATATTCTCGTAAACAAAAGAATGCGTCCGTCCAGTTTTCAGGGACTTTCATTTTTTGCTTTGACTGAAGGTTCAGTTCTGTAATAAAATTTTTGAGCTGTATTTCTTTGGTTTGTGAGTATGAACCGGCAACCTTAAAATCGAATCTTCCGTTGAAAAAGTTATTTATTAGAAATGTCTTGCCTACTCTCCGTCTTCCATAGACAATTATAAGTTGAGCGTGGTTTGCATTCATGCATTTCTGAAGTTGTCTCATTTCCTTCTGACGACCAATAATCTTCTCATTCATAAAACTACCCCACATATAAAATAATATAATTTTAGATATTTGTAAAGGTTTACTTTATCTAAAACTCTTGTAAAAGTAATAATTAAGATACAAATAATGGTAAAAATTATCTCTTTATTATCCAAATCCCTCACGCAAAAAAAATCCCCGCCCAAGATTCCTCTCAGGCAGGGTAAGATTTTACTTTATCTTAACAAATCAAACTTTTGAAAATGATGTCTTTTCAATTTCGTTTTTGAGCTCGCTGCTCGGCGTGAACAAAATCCTCTTACTTGTAATGTCGGTTGCTATGCAACCACGGGTTTTATTTTTGCCGCAGTCCGCGTCAATTTTTGCTTCGCAAAAAAACAATAAAAACCGCTTGAGTCATCCTCGTTCTCCGGGCTTTCGTATCCTTTTGAAGAGAAGGAAAGTTTTACCCGGCCAAAGTTTCCCAGCTGGATTTTGAATCCGTTTTTAAGGTAGATGGGAAGCTTCCTCACGAGGGAAGTAAGAACTGCCTCAACATCGGTTACGTTCAAGGTACATGCATACGCCGCTTTGCGTCGTTTGCGTAATTGGAAATTTATTATACATCGTCGCTTACGCGACTTAGGCATCGGAAATGTCCTTTGCAAGGTCTCCAACCGTCAGCTCCTCCATGTACTAGGGCTCCGCTTTGGGATTAAACGGCTCGTAAACAAGTTTAGAGTTGTCGCTTTCATTCCAACCGACAAGTCCGTCTTCCGTTACAAATACTTCTTTGACACTATCCAAAAAATTGCGTAAATACGCATAAATATCGACTGATATCTATTCTTTTAATTGATATTTTTGCGTATATCTGCAATAATATCAATTATGATTAGCATAAATCGTGATTTATATTTGAACAAACTTGTTGCAGCCCGCCATAATGGTATGATAAAAGTGATTACAGGACTTAGAAGGTGTGGAAAATCATATCTTTTGTTCAATCTTTTTGCACATTTTCTAAAACAAGAGGGAATTGATGACAAACATATCATTCAAATAAATTTGGAAGACAGGCGAAACAAACACTTGAGAAATCCAGATGAACTTTTGGCGTATATTGACACCCGTATCGGCGACGAAAAAATGTACTATGTGCTTTTGGACGAAGTTCAGATGGTTAGTGATTTTGAAGATGTTTTGAACAGCTATTTGAACATTAAGAATGTCGATGTCTATGTGACAGGCAGTAATGCAAAATTTCTTTCAAAAGACGTAATCACAGAATTCAGAGGTCGCGGTTATGAAATTCATATTCAGCCATTATCTTTTAAGGAATTTTATTCAATAAATCAAGACAGACAAAAAGATGATTTGCTTCTTGAATATATGATTTATGGAGCTCTTCCAAAAGTTGCATTAGAAAATGATGAAAACCTAAAGAAAGAATATTTGAAGTCGCTTTTTTTGAGTACATATCTTGTGGATATAAAAGAAAGGTATGCAATTCAAAAAGATGATGACCTTGAAGAGCTTATAAATGTTCTTTCTTCATCAATCGGCTGTCTTACAAATCCCAGAAAACTTTCAGACACTTTTAAATCCATCAAAAAAAGCAGTATAACGCAGGATACCATAAAAGCCTATCTTGACTATATGCAGGACGCTTTTTTGATAGAAAAATCTGTGCGATATGACATAAAAGGCAAACGATACATTGATACTCCTGCAAAATATTATTTTTCAGACCTTGGGTTGCGGAATGCACGATTGAATTTTAGGCAGACAGAACAAACTCATCTTATGGAAAATCTGGTTTACAACGAGCTTCGTCTTCGCGGATATTCTGTTGACGTGGGGCAGGTAACACTCAACACTAAAAATGCAGAGGGCAAAAGCGAGCGCAAGAATCTGGAAGTAGATTTTGTCTGCAACAAAGGATACGACAGAGTTTATGTGCAGTCTGCATTTGCACTTGATACCGACGAAAAAAGAGAACAAGAGTTACGTTCTTTGATGCATATAAAAGACAGTTTTCAAAAAGTTGTGATTACAGGAGGAATGCAGCCAACATACCGAGATGAGAACGGTATTCTTATTTTGAACCTGTTCGATTTTTTGCTGGATAAAGTAAGTTTTTAGAAAAAGTTTTAGGGCGGTTATGGTGGAAATGTTATCAACAGGCTATCCGTTGACTTTAAGCAGAGCTTCCATAAGAACTCACCAAAGGGGATTTATTTATCGTCGTGGGTAAAACACTTTTAAAAGATTTTCTTTGCCTGCAAGTTTTAATGCTTCACGTACAAGTGAAAAATTTTCCTTTCTGTTAAACTGTAGCAAAGCCCTCTGCAACCTTCGTTCATGACCACCTCGTGCCACATATACGGATTCTAGGTGACCGTCTTCCGTTTCTTCATGTGGATTAAACCCCGTCCAGTACATGCATGTGGCAAGGCTTCCTGGTGTGGGGTAGAAGTCCTGCACCTGATCAGGCACGAATCCCGTCTTTTTTAAGTACAGGGCAACTTCGATTGCTTCATTAAGACCTGCCCCCGGATGGCCTGCAATGTAATACGGAACAAGGTATTGTTTCTTGCCTAACTCACGGTTTATCTTTTCATATTCATTGCTGAACGCCTCGTAAACTTCATGCGTGCTTTTGCGCATGAGACGTAGGACGTTGTTGTTTACATGCTCTGGTGCAACTTTTAGCTGCCCTGAAATGTGAGCTTTGCACAACTCATAAAAGAAAGTTTGGTCTTTATCCATCATAAGGTAATCAAAGCGGATTCCACTTCGGATGAATACCTTTTTTACACCAGGAATTGCCTTTAGCTTTCTAAGGAGTGCAACATATTCTGTGTGGTCAACGATTACATTCTTGCACGGATTTGTTCCAAGACAGTCTCTTCCGGCACACGCTCCATTCTTTTCCTGATTTTTACATGCGTCTTTGCGGAAGTTTGCGGTAGGTCCGCCTACATCATGAATGTAGCCCTTAAAGTCTTTGTCTTGAGTCATTAAAGTGGCTTCCTTTACAAGGCTTTCGTGACTGCGCGATTGGATGCGTCTGCCTTGATGGAATGTGATTGCACAGAATGAACACGCACCGTAACATCCGCGGCAGCTTGTAAGACTGAATTTAACCTCGCTTAGTGCAGGAACTCCTGTCTTTCCGTTTTCTGCCAGAGCGTCATACATTGGGTGCCACCTTCTTGTAAAAGGCAGGGTGTAAATTGAGTCAAGTTCTGATGTTGTCAGTGGCAATGCCGCTGGATTCTGCACTACAAAGCGGCTTTCGGCAGGTTCTATTAAGGTGTGTCCGTTGATTGCGTCTGTGTTCTGTTCCTGCACAATGTATGAGCGTGCAAACAGTTCCTTGCTCTGAGGCGTATTTTTGCTTATGTCTGCATAGCATGGAAGCATCAATGCTATGTCTAGTTTTACATTCCGGCATATTACGCCAACGTCTTTTAGTTTTCGTCCTGCGTTACTCTTTGTCTGCGTTGCTTCTTTCGGGGCTGTTGCAGTTCCGTTTCGGTATGCTTCTTCGTAAGAGTCCAGAGCATGTACATAAGGTGGCAGTTCGCTTTCCTTACCTGTGAACCAGCAAGTGCCCCTTACATCTCGTATGTCGCGGACATTTTCTCCTGCCTTAAGGCGTTCTGCAATTTCAAGAATGGCATGTTCTCCCATGCCGTACATTAGAAGGTCTGCCTTTGTGTCCAGAAGAATTGAGTGCTTTACAGTGTTTGACCAGTAATCGTAGTGACTTGTACGCCTTAAACTTGCTTCTATTCCTCCAATTAGGACAGGAACCCCCTTATATGCTTCTCTTATCTTTGAAACATAAGCTACTAGTGCCCTGTCAGGTCTTTTGCCTGCAACTCCGCCGTGGGAATATGCATCTTCACTGCGAGGCTTGTTGTTCGCCGTGTAATTGCTTACCATGCTGTCCATTGCACCTGCACTTACAAGAAAGGCCAGTTTTGGTCTGCCAAATTCCTTAAAGCTTTCTGCCGTGTGCCAGTCGGGCTGGGCAAGAATTCCTACTGTATAGCCATGGCTTTCCAAAAGCCTGCCTAGTAGGGCAGCTGCAAAGCTTGCATGATCAACGTATGCGTCTCCAGAGACAAAAACAAAGTCTACTTCTGAAAGTCCGCGTTCCCGAACATCTTCCATGGAAACGCACAAAAAAGGATTAGGCATGACTTTAATATACATCAATGCTGATATATTTTCTATTAGTTTTAGGGAGACTCTACAAAACTTGTTTTACTTGACTCCACATAAGCTCGTAAATATAATGTTTTTATGAAAGATTACTTCCAGAAGATTTTCCGCTATAAAACTACTTGGGTGCTTCTTGCCATTTCTTTGTTTTCAATATTACTTTCCGTATGTAGAGTTGCTGTTACAGGTCGTTCGCTTTTTATGTTCATGATATGGAACTTGTTTCTTGCCTTTCTTCCTTGGTTTGCTGCGTCTATCGTGTATGTAAAGGATATAAAAAACAAAGCTGTAATTGTTATTATAATTCTTTTCTGGCTGGTATTCTTTCCTAATGCTCCTTATGTATTGACGGATTTAATTCATCTTGGAAAAGGAAATTCTGCTCCTGTGTGGTATGACCTTATTCTTTTGCTAAGCTATGGATTTTCAGGTCTTATCTATGGCTTTGTAAGTCTACAGATGATAGAAGAAAAGATAAAAATTGTCTTTCGTCTGAAACATGTAGAAATTCTAAGTGCCTTGTTGATTTATCTGGCATGTTTTGGAATTTATCTTGGTCGCTTTCTTCGCTGGAATTCATGGGATTTGGTAAGCAGGATGAATCTTGTCATTCAGGATGTACTGGACAGAATGGCATTCCCGGACCGTCACCCTACAACTTGGATTTTTACTTTTTTGTTTGGCACTTTGCTCAACATGGTTTACATAGTGTTCCGTCAGGACGAATTTAAACGGATGTATGGGCTGCATTAGAAAAAAAGTTTGACTAAGTGTCAATCCTGCGAGATACTTGATATAACATAATCACATTATTTTATGGAGGAATTTATGTTTGAACAGTATAAACTGCCTTATGCTTATGATGCCCTTGAACCCGTTATAGATGCACTTACGGTTGAAACTCATTACTCTAAGCACCATGCGGCATATACAAAAAATTTCAATGACTTCGTACAAAAGGCTGGTCTTGAAGGAAAATCTGTTGAAGAGATTCTTTCTTCGCTCGATTCCGTATCAGATGTGGCCATAAGAAATGGACTTAGAAACAACGGCGGAGGCTATTACAATCATAACCTTTACTTTTCTACCATTGCTCCAAAGGCTGGAGGAGAACCTGTAGGCATTCTTGCAGAAAAAATTAATGCTGCTTTTGGAAGCTTTGCAGCCTTTAAGGAAAAGATTTCTGCCCTTGCTGCAGGTCAGTTCGGTTCCGGTTGGGCATGGCTCTCTGTCGATAAGAATGGAGCTCTTGTGCTTTCTGCCACTGGCAATCAGGATAATCCGATCAGCCTTGGTACAGGCTGCAAGCCAATTTTCTGCATTGATGTATGGGAACATGCCTATTACCTTAAGTACAGAAACATGAGGGCTTCATACATTCAGGCATTATTTGATGTCGTTGATTGGAACGCTGTTGCCAGACTGTATGAGGCTGCTGCACGATAGACAATCTCTAAAAAAAGAAAAAATCAGGCAGTAATGAACTGCCTGATTTTTTAATTAACCTAGCTGACCAGGTAAAACAAGTTTTTCCTTATATGGAAAGCCTGCTTCATACTTGGCAAACTCCTCTGGATTTTCATCAGCAACGAAATATCCTTTTGGAGGAGTATAGGTTGCTTCAATTCCATTCAAGTAGCCGGGTATCAGTTCCTGTGCTAAAAAGTAAGGAACATCAGATTCTTTTGGCTCACAGTGGTAGTGAATGTGCATCTTACTGGCAAGGTCAAACCCTGCATGTCGGTAAAAATTGATATTGCCTTCCATACAGATAAATCCGATTCCCATATTCCTTGCTTTTTCAAGTGCATGATTCAAGAGCTTAAGTCCATAGCCCTGCCTTTTGAAATCAGGATGAATGCTGATTGGTCCAAAAGTCCAGATTGGAAGCTTTTCTCCAGTCGCTTTTCCATAGGCTTCAATGCTTAGCTCTGCCTTTGAAAACATTACATGACCGATAATCAGAGCGTCCTTTTCCATTACAAGGGAAAGCTCAGGAATAAAATCGGGATTGTTTCTGTAGCAGTGCAGGACATAGTGCTCCGTGCAGCCAGGCCTGTAAACGTTCCAGAATGAATCTCTGGTAAGATTTTCAACGATTCTAAAATCGCGAGGCTCTTCCTCGCGAATTGTAAAATTTACGTTCATGTTCATCTCCAAGAAAATGTTTTATTGGCCGGGAATTTTCCCCTAAAACAACACCTTGAAAGACCGCCTAATCTTTCAAGGCGACTAAACAATGAACCAAATTTTGCCAGATTTAAGCATCCAGCCTCCTTTAAAATTTATTGGTTTATTATAGCATGACTCTCGGATAAATTCGAGTTTAGTCTATTCCTTCTTTTGTAATCATGATATAGTCTTAGCGTATGGAATTGAATGAAATAGAAGGTGGAGTTATTGACGAAAACAGCTTGCAGCCACCAAAGGACTACAAGGTTATTCTTTTAAATGACGACTATACTACAAAAGATTTTGTCGTGCATATTCTTGAGTCCGTATTCCACAAAAACAAAGCCGAAGCTGTAATAATAATGGAATCTGTTCATAAAACAGGAAAAGGCGTTGCCGGCATATACACTTATGACATAGCGGCCTCAAAGGCTCAAAAAACCATAAAGCTTGCACGCGCCAACGGATTCCCCTTAAACTGCAAGATTGAAAGCTGCTGACAGGATATACTCATGATAGAAATAGATTCTCTTCTTAATAAAATCATTAATGCCGCATATAAAAAGGCAGAAGCCTGCCATCACGAATTCTTGACACCGGAACATCTTCTGCTTGTGTCTCTTGAATATGATCAGGTTAAGGACTTGCTCTTGAATTGCGGTGCAAATATAAGCGGAATATCCTATGACCTTGAATCGTACATTTCGGGCAACGTACCTCTTAGTGATTCTGGAGATACAGAACCTTCTTTCGGCTTTAATTCTGTAATGGAACGTGCGGGGCAACAGTGCCTGAATGCCGACAAGTCTGTAGTAACAATGTCTGACGTGATTGTAAGCATGATAGATGAAGAAAACAATTACTGCTCATTCATCCTGCAGAAAAACGGCATAAACCGCCTTGTCCTTCTTGAAGCCATTAGCATAAATGACAGCGAAAAACAAGACGTTTCTTCTAATCCGTCAGTTTTGGACAAATATACTACAAATCTTACTCAAAAAGCAAAGTCAGCTGAGCTTGATGTACTTGTTGGCCGCGAAGAAGAAATTGAACGTACTATTCAGGTTCTGTGCCGCCGCACAAAGAATAATCCCCTGCATGTAGGTGATGCCGGAGTCGGAAAGACTGCCATTACAGAAGGTCTTGCTTCGCTGATTGTGAACAAAAAAGTGCCGGAACTTTTGCTCGGCTACGAAGTGTATTCCCTTGATATGGGCAGTCTGCTTGCAGGAACAAAGTATCGGGGTGATTTTGAAGAGCGACTCAAAAAGATTACAGATGAACTTCTTAAGAAAGAAAAGGCGATTCTTTTTATTGATGAAATTCATACTATAGTAGGAGCTGGTGCTGTCGGTAATGGTGCCCTTGATGCCGCAAATATATTAAAGCCACTGCTTACTAGCGGAAAAATCAGATGCATAGGTTCTACAACCTTTGAAGAATACACCCGCATATTTGAAAAAGATAGGGCTCTTGCCAGAAGATTTCAGAAGATAGACATTCTGGAACCGTCACGCAATGACTGCATAAAGATTTTGACTGGATTAAAGTCAAAATATGAAGAGTACCACAGGGTGCGGTATCCTTTTTCATCTCTGGAATGTGCAGTTGATTTGTCCATGCAGTACATTACGGATCGCCGACTGCCAGACAAGGCTATTGACATTATGGATGAGGCAGGTGCTTATTGTCGCATTCATGCAAGAAAAACTTCTGCAAAACCTTCCGTTTCTGAAAGTGTAATCCGGAGCATAACTGCAAGAATGGCACGTGTGCCACTTGAAAACATTACTGTAAATGAAAAGGATAATCTGAAAAATATAGAACAGACATTGAAGTCTCAGATATTCGGTCAGGATGAAGCTGTGCGAGCAGTAAGCCTTGCCGTAAAAAAAGCCCGCGCAGGATTCCGCAACATGGAAAAGCCTGAAGCCGCATTTCTTTTTGTAGGACCTACAGGAGTCGGAAAAACAGAGCTTACAAAAGTGCTTGCTGATACCCTTGGTGAAAAGCTCTTGCGCTTTGACATGAGCGAGTATCAGGAAAAGTATACTGTAAGCCGTTTGATTGGTTCTGCTCCTGGATACGTAGGTTATGAAAATGGTGGCATTCTCACTGATTCTGTTCGTAAAGAGCCTCATTCGATAATTCTGTTTGATGAGATAGAGAAAGCTCATCAGGATATATACAACATTCTTCTGCAAGTTATGGATTACGGCATGCTTACTGACAATCAGGGACGCAAGACTGATTTTCGCAACTGCATTATCATCATGACCAGCAATGCAGGTGCGCGTGACATGGAAAAAGGAAGCATGGGGTTTGGTTCTGGTACTGTTTCTTCTTCTGATGACAGGGCTACATTAAAGAATGCTGTGGACAAAGAGTTTTCGCCAGAATTCCGTAACAGGCTTGATGCTGTAATTCCATTCTTTCATCTTTCTTCTGACATAACTAACGATATTGTTCGCAAGAATGTTTCTAAACTTGCAGAACGTCTTGCCAAAAAAAATGTGAAACTGGAAGTTTCCGAAAAAGCTGTGTCATTCATTGCAGACAAGGGCTACAGCAGGGAATTTGGGGCACGGAACATAGCTCGCACTGTAGAAGAGCTTATTGCATCGCCTCTTGTGGATGAGCTTTTATTTGGAAAACTGAGCAAAGGCGGAATTGTGAGCATTGGTTCTGATAATAAGGGACTTTCTTTTTCTTATGATTAATACGTTAGACATTCTGAAATTTCCAAATCCCATTGCAGAATATAATGGAGCTTGTCTTGTTACGCGGGAACTAAACATTCAGCTTTTATATTCAGCATATATGCAGGGGGTGTTTCCTTGGTTTGATGAGGATGAGGGAGAGCCTGTCGTGTGGTATTCTCCTGATCCGCGTTTTTGCCTTAGAATTGAAAACCTTCATGTTCCTAAAAGACTTGACCGCTTCTTAAAGCATTCTCCGTATACATATACCATGGATACCTGTTTTGAAACTGTAATGGAAGAATGCCGTGTAATGAAGAGGGCAGGGCAGAGGGGTACATGGATTGGTAATAAAATGATAAAAGCTTACAAAGAGTTTCATGAAGAAGGATTTGCCCATAGTTTTGAAGTATGGCATGAAAACAAACTTGTCGGAGGATTTTATGGAGTCCTGATTGGCAGTGTTTTCTGCGGTGAATCAATGTTTACGAAACTGCCGGACAGTTCAAAGAGTGCGTTTGTCTTGTTTGCGAAGGCATTTGCTGAATGTGGAGGAAAGCTTATTGATAGTCAGATTTACACTGATAACATTGCCCGTTACGGGGCAACGAATATAAGCAGGGATGCTTTTCTTCGTCTTGAATCAGAATATCTTTACCGTCCTCTCGATCATGACTTGAAAGAACGGTTTTTAGAAAAAGCCAATCGCATTATATGCGATGCATTTCACTGAATACCTTTTCGCTCATGAGGTTGATTTCCACACCCATGTTGCGGCAGGTTTCTGTCAAATCCTTGCGTGCTCCGTCAATGTCGGTTGAAGACTTTTCAAAGTCTACCATCATCATCATTACGAAATTACCGCTCAAAATTGTCTGTGTAATGTCTACTATATTAATTGACTTTTCTGCAAGGTAAGCAGATACCTTTGCAATAATACCTACTTTGTCGCTTCCTACTACTGTAATAATTGCTTTCATATTCTAGGAATAGTACCGCATAATGGATTTATTTACAAGTAACGGGCTGTTTTCTTGCCAGAAATTGTGACGCAGAGTCCTAGCTAGTTTAATGCAATTGCGGCAGTGTTTGAAAACAAATGCGGACGGTACGCATGACAAATACGAACGGTACGCATGACAAATACGGACGATGCGCATGTCAAATACGAACGGTACGCGTGTCAAATACGACCGCAAAAATTTATTGCAGCTTCTGCAAAATGATTCGGTACAAATTGCAGTTTTGTTAAAAAGTTTCAGTTATAACCAAAACTTTTATTGCTTTTGCAAAAAGTTTCGGTTATAATGGAAACAAATGAAACAAAGTGTTTTAGACAGAGCCTGTGCAGATGAAATCATATCTCTTTATAAAGACAAGCCTGTTATCAAAGTTATTCAGGGAATACGAAGAAGCGGAAAGTCATTTTTACTTTCGCTTATTGAAAAAAAATTAATTGAAAAAGACATTTCACCTTCACAGATTTTGAGCATAAATTTTGAAGATTTTGAAAATGCTGCTTTGCTAAATGCAAACTCTCTTTATGCGGAAATAAAAAAACATAGTTCAAGTGGGAAAAAGCTATACCTTTTATTCGATGAAATTCAAGAATGTATTGATTGGGAAAAATGTGTAAACAGCCTCTATTCTTCAAAAACTATAGACACAGATATTTATATAACAGGCAGCAATGCACGGCTTTTGTCATCAGAACTTGCAACCTATCTGAGTGGTCGTTATGTTATAATCAATATTAATCCGCTTTCATACAAAGAATTCTTATACTTTAACTCGCTTGAAGAATCTAGTGCCAGCTTTTTAAAGTTTATGACGGTTGGGGGATTCCCAGGATTAAAAGATATGATGGAAAAAGACACACAAATCCGCTCTTATCTTGAGGGCATTTATTCTACAGTTCTTTTAAAAGACATCATTTCAAAAAACAAGATAAGGGAAAGTTCATTACTCGAAAAAATCATTTTGTATGTAGCTGACAATGTGGGAAATATTTTTTCGGCAAAACGTATTTCTGATTTTATGAAAGCAAACGGAAGAAATCTTTCTGTGGAAACTGTTTATAACGACTTGCAATATTTGCAAAATGCATTTGTTTTGCACAAGGTTCAAAGGTATGATATTCGAGGAAAGAAAATCCTTGAGACTATGGAAAAATATTATTTTGCAGACCAAGGGCTTTTATTTTTTCTGCACGGATATAAAGACTCATACATAAATGGAATTCTTGAAAATATTGTTTTTATGGAACTCTTACGAAGAAACTATGAAGTCTTTATAGGAAAAATAGGAGAAAACGAAATTGACTTTATTGCCATAAAGGGAGCAGAGACTACATACATCCAAGTTTCATATCTTCTCAGTTCTGAGGAAACAAAAGAAAGGGAATACCGCCCTTTGCTTGCAATTAAGGACAATTTTCCCAAACTCATTCTTACATTGGATGATCTTCCTGAATCAAACGAAAACGGTATTGTACGAAAGAATATCCGACAGTGGCTGCTGGAACAAGACTAAAACTGCAATAGCTTTCCTTGCGAAAGTAATTTTTTTATTTTTTTTAGCCGAAATCGTGCAAAAAAATACACATCTTGGATATTACATATACAGAGGTCATGTATATGTTTGGACTTGTAATGCAGGACAAAAATCTGGTAGGAAAGAGGGCATAGAAGCAACCAAGTTGGAAAATGCACGAAAACTTCTTACAATGAAGGTCCTTACTCATGAACAGATTTCAGAAGCTGTAGGGCTTCCGTTGGAAAAGATAGAAGAGCTTGCACTGGAAATTAATATTGAAAAATAACGTTAGAATGGCTGCTGTAGAGGCAGCCTTTTTTAGCAATTACTTCTTACTGTTTCTGTTTGTTGTTTTTCACTACTGAAGTTTTTGAATGTTTTCTATTTTGTCAAAAGCAAGAGTTCAATTTTTATGATAAAATTAGAAAGGCTTGCAAGGCATTTTTTTGATGGTATAATTTTATATAGGAGAAAAGCTCATGGAGTATAAAGTAAATTTTATATGGGATGAAGAAACTGGCGTATGGATTGCTCAAAGTGATGATATTCCCGGACTCATTCTTGAAGGCGGTTCTCTTGATGCTTTAATTGAAAGAGTCCGTTTTGCAGCTCCAGAACTTATAGAATTAAACAATGCTCCTTCTGTAAATTCTCTTTATTTCTCGGTAGAACGAAGAGAAAAGGTTCTTGCATAATGGCGTAATACGAAAAAAAAAGTTCGGGAAGTTCTCATTGCACATGGCTGTCTATTTGTGCGTCATGGCAAAGGTGACCATGATATCTATTACAGTTAGAACAAAAAGCCTGTAAATATGAGGAGAATACTATAAGCGGAGTAAACATTATTCTCTGCTCTGAAACCTCGTAGATGTCTGTATTTGCTAAGTTTTTGCTTGACTTTATCTATAGTATTATGATAAAATAATATAAAAGAAAAAACGGAAGAAGGTTAGTGTAGCTGATATGAAAATTGCTGACAAACATGTAATGTCAAATACTGATGTTAGGCTTACACAAACTTCTGCAAACTCATATCATATCATATCATATCATATCATATCATATCATATCATATCATATCATA
>CAMVHR010000012.1 GCA_947167345.1 uncultured Treponema sp. | reverse complement strand
CGTATAACTCTACGCAAAAGAATTGAGTTCTCTTCAGTTTCAATACCATGTTCAGAAAGCCAGTCGACAGCTTCCTGTGAATCAACAGAAAAAAGTCCTGACACAAAAGCTTCATGACATCCAGTACGAATGAGCTCCATGCCAGATTTTCCACCAAGTAAAAAAACAAGACTGCCTATTAAAATAGACTTTCCGGCACCAGTTTCACCGCTCAATACAGTGAATCCACTTTTAAAATCTATGTGAGCACTATCTATCAATGCAAAATTTTTTACATCAAGTTCTTCAAGCACGAGGACCTCCAGACCAGTTTAATTTACTCTGTAATGCAGCATAAAATTTCTCCTGCTCAGAACAAATTAAATACGCCTTATATTCAGGAACCTTTAATATAACAGTATCATTTGACTGTAAAGCAAATTCTATTTGACAATCAGCAGAAAGTCCCACTTCAACGCGAGAAGGCATAACTGTAATTGCAAGTTCTCCATCAGGTCCAAATACAAGAGGCCGTGCGGACAGGCTAAATGAACTAATAGGTGTAAGAAGCATTGTTGCAAGAGAAGGTTCTACTATAGGTCCTCCAGCAGCTGCAGAATAACCAGTAGAACCAGTTGCACTTGAGATAATCAAGCCATTGGCTTTAAAAGCACCTAATGAAGCCCATTTATAAGCCACATTTAAATTTATCAGGCGAGAAGAAGCCGTACTTGAAATGACAATATCATTCATTCCAGAAGTAATGAAAACAGTTTTTCCGCTACGCATTACTTCTGCCTGAATTAAAAAGCGCTCATTCAAGCAACTTTTTCCATGTAAATAATCAAAAAGTTTCTGTTTCCATTCATATACTTGTACACTTGCAAGAAAACCAAATTCACCTAAATTAATTGCAAAAACAGGAATTCCCAAAGGAGCACACCCCCTGCATGCAAAAAGTACAGTTCCATCACCACCAAGAGTTATTACAAAATCATATCCAGCAAAAGATACATTCACATCATCATTCTTTGCACAGTTTCCATCATAAACAAATTGAGAACAGGACACATTGTTATCTTTTAAAAAAACAACAACATCATTTCCGAGTTCAGAGGCAGCTTTTTTAAAAGAATTAACAACAATAAGACAGTTCATTTAATCAAGTTTTTCTTTTTAAGGAAGTGACATTAAAACTTTTACGATCTTTCCTGCATCTTTCTGTCCAAGACGAGGATATAAAGGAAATAACGCACATCTGAGCAATAAAGAATTTGCACAGATGCAGGAACTTGCAAGCTCCGACTGACGAAAAGCAATAATTGAATTTTCGTATGCCTGACGAACTTCTATTCCTTTTTTGGAAGCATAAGCTTTCACATCCTTAAAGCCTGAATTTAATACAACAGGAAATGAATAAATGGTAGACCCAGCATCAACGGCTCTAACAAAAGTCTTGTGCCTGCCACTCATTATGGCTCTTGAATACGCAGTAAATAATTCCCTTCGCACAATTTCATTCCTATTAAATTCTTTCAATTCAACATAAGCAAGAGATGCATTCATGTCTGGCATTAAATCTGTAGAAGGAGCCTCATCTGCATATTTCTTCAGAACAGTCCATTCTCGTCTTCCAGGAGCAAATAATACAGCGCCGCCTCCAGCAGTAATTATATCTTTTTCTTCCATGCCAAAAATGGCATACACACCATACATGCCAGCACGTTTTCCTAACTCCTCAGATATATCCCCTGTTTTCTCAGAGGAAGTTTCTGATGCAGGATTCTCTATACGTTCTACAGGATAGTATGAAAGAGCAGATTGAGAAATATCTTCTATGAGAGGTATTCCAAAGGACAAAAAAGATTGAATATCTGGCAAGACACCCATTGATTCCGTCAAAATCAACAAGCGTCCACCATTTTTTATTCCATCTTCAACGGAAGAATTTGAAACAAGCCCATCATTCTCATTGACATCAAGAACAATTGGTTTATAGCCTAATTTTTCCACAGTCAATATCTGCCAAACAGGAGCAAGAGCACTAAGCATTATACCACTACCTGTTGGCAACTCCAAAGCTTTTAAGGCATATTCCAGTGCAAGGGATGGACTTCTAAGGGCAATAGCCCCATCACATCCAATCATTTCCTTTACAGTCTGAATCAATCGTACAGCTGTATCTCCCGGTCCAAGGTGCTCATCAACCATACACGTGAGCACAGCCTCCATCTCCCGCCGTCTTATAGTGGAACTATACGTATTAATCATTGTTATTAATTCAATCCTTACAGCTGAGGATCAATAATTTTCTGCAGTTCACCAGCATTAAATATCTTACGAGTGTCAAGAATAATGAGATAAGAGGCATCCTGTCTGACAACACCTTCTATATATTCAGTACCAATTCCGCAAAGCATCTGTGGCGGAGGCTTAATCTCTCCCCTGTCAACAGTAATAACACGGGCGACACGATCAATTATGATACCTATTTTATTTCCTTCTATGTCAAGAATAATAAATCCGCCTTCATCATCCAAATCATCATCAAGTTTCTTTTCTGTAGCTTTTAGGTGAAAACGCTTATGAAGATTTATGATAGGTATGATTTCTGCACGAAGATTAATAATACCTTCAACATAATAAGGTGCATTAGGGATTGGTCTGACAGTCTGAACCTTCACAATCTCCTTAACATCCATTATGTCAACACCATAAAGCTCTTCGCCCAACTGGAAAGTTACAAGCTGCAACTGACTATTTTCATCTGCCATTACATTTCTCCTATAAAAAGCTTGCTAGTCAAATTTATACTCCATATATTTTACATCATGAACGTTTATTAGTCTACTATAAAAAGTGAAAGAACATTCACTTTTGCAATCCCTGCATTTTTTAATGTACGAGAACATGCATTAACCGTTGCACCAGTAGTTATAACATCATCAATAAGTATCACTTCTTTAGGAATTCTAAAAGTTTTTTGAATTCTATCAAAAGTACAAGAAATTCTGAATGCATTAGTTCTTGACAGTCGAGACCTAAAGTTTTTCTTTTTCTGCTGTTGTGAAGAATAATTGTTCAGCAGAGTAAGAATTGTAAGCCCATACGTTCTTTTAAGGCAATAAGATAAATCTTCTATCTGATCCCATCCGCGTCTCCGTATTTTTCCTTTATGAGGAGGAACAGGAACAATAGCAGGAATCTCTCCATTACCATATAAAGAATACAGCTTTTTATATACTAGTTCTGCAAAAACCTCTGTAAGAATACGCCTGTCATTTATTTTCCATTCAAAAACAAGATTTTTTTTCCATAATCTGTATGAACACAAAGGAAATACCGAATCACAATCCTTTAAGATATTTTCATTCGTACATGACATGCATAAGTTTTGTTCAGATAAAAGAATTTTTCCGCATTTTTTACACCGATCACTAGCAGAATACAAAGCTTCAAGTTCTAAAGCAGACCTGCAATCCTTACACAAAGGCATTCCAAAACATTCTTTTCCACAACGAAGACATTCCTCCGGACAAAGAATGTGTGACCATAAATTATTGCCAAATCTATAAGCTTTCTGAATTATATTTACCATACATAATAATAATTACATTCAATATATATTTTTGGCACATATTTTTTAGTTTTTTATTCAGAATTTCCAGAAAGAGTGCTTTTCCATCGAGAAATGAGCTGAAGTGCCTTAATCGGAGTAAGATTATCTATATCAGCACTTAAAATTTCATTCAAAATAAGCTCTTCATCACTAAAAAGAGAACCTGAAGAACAAGACGGCTCCCTTTTTTCAGGAATGGAGGTCTTTTCTACTCCATTTTGAATTGAAGAAAGAATATCATTAGCCCGAACTATAACAGAATCAGGAATTCCAGCAAGTCTTGCTACATGAATTCCATAACTGTTTTCACTTGACCCAGAAACTACTTTGCGCAAAAACACAACATCTTCTCCGCTTTCATTAACAGCCATACACTGTTTTTTCATCAACGGATGTTCCATTCTAGTCAATTCATGATAATGAGTTGCAAATAGTGTCTTACATCTTATTGCATTCAAAAGGTATTCGCTAATAGCCCATGCAATGGACAGACCATCTTCTGTACTCGTACCTCTTCCAACTTCATCCATAATAACAAGAGAACGATCTGTTGCGGAGCGAAGGATTCTAGCAGTTTCTGTCATTTCAACTAAAAACGTGGATTCTCCTTTTGCAAGATTATCACTAGCTCCAACCCTACAGAAAATTCTATCAACAACACCAATATGAGCATAAGAACATGGAACAAAACTTCCTGTCTGAGCAAGCAGAGCTATCAATGCATTTTGCCTTAGGAATGTACTTTTGCCAGCCATATTAGGTCCTGTAATCAATGTAAATGAAGTCTTGTCAGAATCTGTGAGCAAGGCCAGATCATTAGGAACAAATTCCCCACTTGGTATATGGGCTTCCACAACAGGATGCCGCCCATCACGCACGTTGAATTCAAGACTATCATCGACAATAGGCTTTACCCAGTTATTTCTTACTGCAGCTTCCGCAAAAGATGAGGCAACATCAATGCCTGCTATTTCAAAGGAAACTTGCTTCAAATATGAAATAAATTTTTTCAGCTTATTCCGAACATCTATATACAAATCATGTTCCAACTGTAAAATTTTTACGCTAGATTCGTTAAGGCTTTCTTCAAGTTCTTTTAGTTTTTCAGTCGTATAGCGCTCTGCATTTAAGAGGGCTCGCTTCATAATAAAATGAGATGGAACAGAACTTAATTTTCCCTTTGTAACTTCAATATAATACCCCTGATTAGCATTATTACGTATACGAAGATTATTAATTCCAGTCTTAGCCTTTTCTTCTTCACAATAGTCATCCAAGATTTTATTAAAATTATCATGAACATCGCGCCAATGATCCAGTTCCTCGGACCATCCTGCACGTATAATTCGGCCTTCATTAAATGCTGTTGCAGGATCATCACAGATAGAGTTCTGTATGAGTTCAATTATTTTCAACGCTTCAGAAGAATCTAAAAAAGAAAAATCATATTGCAGCAACATTTTTTTTGCTTCAAGCCACAAAGAAAGGCTTTGCTGCAATGCCTTTAAATCTTTTGCATGAGCCCTATCCATTGCGATACGAGAAGATATGCGTTCTATATCAAGAATTCCATCTAATTTTTCTGCAACAGTTCTGAACAAATGCCTGTCATTCACAAAGAATTCAACTTTAGTTTGACGTTCTGCAATTTTACTTACATCCGTAAGTGGAAAACTTAAATAGTTTCGAAGAAGCCGTAATCCCATAGCAGTCTTTGTATAATACAGGGTTTCTAAAAGAGAAAACTCATAAGAACCATCCCTAACATTACACAAAATTTCAAGATTCCTGCGGGAAGAATCATCTAAAATCACATACTGACAATCCTTATAAACAGAAATGCCAGTTACATGAGGAAAAGCAGTATTAGTTGTTTTTTCAAGATAATCAAGCAAAAAACCTGCAGGAGGAACCTCGGGAGAATTTTCATTCAACGAAAATGAACTTAAATTTGTGGTTTTAAATTGCTTTACAAGACGCGCATAATTTAATTTTAAATCAAAATTCCAGTCTGGATACCATGAAATAGAAATATCCCTATCAACTAAAAGTTGATTTACAAATTTATTATCCTGAAGACTATTTGGCAATAACAATTCTTTTGGATTACATCTGCCTAATTCTTTAGCCATATTTTCTAGAAAAGAGTCTTCAGAAAAACTGGTTGCCCTAAAATCACCTGTAGTAACATCTATATAAGCAAACCCTGCATTACCATGACTTATACAAATAGAAGCTAGATAATTATTAATATCTCCATCCAAATATTCTGACTCAACAGCAGTTCCTGGAGTAATACATTCAATAACTTTTCGTTCTACAAGACCTTTTCCCTTAGAAACTTCTCCTATTTGCTCTGCAATGGCAATTTTCTTACCAAGCCGCAATAGTCTGGCTATATAAACCTTTGATGCATGGAAAGGAATTCCACACATCTTATGATCACATCTATGAGTTAAAGTAAGATTCAGAAGCTTAGAAACAAGTACTGCATCTTCATCAAACATTTCATAAAAATCCCCTAGACGAAACAATAATATTTTTCCAGGATTTTCTTCTTTTAATGTATGATATTGGGCAATGAGAGGTGTTTCATCAGACATGAAGCAACACCATTATAAACCCAAACGACTAATGACAACATCAGTAATGTCAACAGAAGGACTATACCATAATATGGCATTTGCCTGCTGCAAACTCATAACAACACTGTAGCCTCCAGACTCAGCAACCTGTTCCAAAGTTGTATACAGTCTCTGATAAAAATCATCATTAGTTTTTAAAGAATTCTTTATTGATTCAAGTTCTGTATTTTTTGCACTTGTATATTCTGTGATGTAGTCAGATTTTTTTGTTATTTCAGCCTGAATTCTTGCAGAATTTACAAAATCTCCAGACTTGTCATATTCGAGCTTCTGGTTATGGAGAGACTGTAATTCCTGAGTAAGGTTATTAATTTCTGTTTGAAATTCGTTCTTCTTAGATTCGTAATTACGCACAGGAGAAGAATTCATAAAGTATGCCTGATATACACGAGCTGTATCAACGACAGCAAATTTTGTTATCTGCTGTGCATAAAGACCGCTACAACATGCAATAAGAGAAGACAGAGCGAAAATAAAAAGTCTTTTGAATTTCATATTAATCCACCTTTTAAATTTATTGATTAGGCATATTGATTGACAGAACAAAATGCCATGTAGAAAGCCAGTTTTTCACATTATCACCATCCCGATCTTTCATAATAAGCTCTCCATCAGAAATCTTAAAGTTACTTGCAAGGAAGAGACGCAATGGCAACTGCTGCATTGTAAGACTTAAACCAGGACCATAACTGAAATACCAGTCGTCCATATTCTGGAAATCCTTATAATCCTTTATGTCATCTTTAATCATTGAAGCATCAAAGAAGAAATCAAATGCGATGGCATTAGGGAAAATAGGAATACGCAGTTCTGCACTATTAATCCATGTTAAATTTCCGCGTCCAGCATCTGTATCGTAGATTTCCCATCCACGAGTATGAACCATACCATCAAGAGACAACTCGTTACTCTCTGATATGGAACTATTAAAGAAAGGTCTTTGCATGGTAATACCAGAATATCCTCTGAGTATCGTCTTGAAAGAGAAACTGTCCGTTACTGGAATATCAAAGAGAGTATGATAGCCTTCAAGTTTTGTTGCAGAACGCAGAAAGAATTCATTTTCTCCAAAATTATCAGGGAAAAATAGCTTTCCACGCGGCATAAGACCAAACCATGTGAATCGTTGACTGGCAAACCATCCCTTCTTAGGATTATAATAGTTATCGCGATTATCAAGCGATAACTGAACAAAAACACTGTTAATAGGATTCCATGTATTATGATAATTTGAAATACCAACAGATGCAGGTACATAAAGAGAATCATCATAAATATTGGTAAGCAAGCTTGAAGAAATTCCAGTACTAAGACGGACAGTTGCAAAATTTGGAGTCCATCGTCTTGAAATGGTATCAGAAATAGTAAACTTATGCTGCGTATATTTCATGTAGTAACTGTAAAAGTCAAATGTTCCGTCAGGAAGAAGAACATTGCGCGGAGTACTACGGATAGCTCGTGTATACCCAAATGAAACGTAATTGCTGATTGGTAAATCAAAAATCCAGTTCTGACCATAACCGAGAGTAACAGACTGTTCTGTAGTAGAAAGAGTAGCAGAAACGCTTCCTGTTTTGCCACTTCCAAATAAGTTCGTATCTTCAAAACCTCCAAATAAAGATATAGGGAATTCACCAGCATTAGCTGTACCGCTAAAAGTAAGGCCAAACTGAATTGAACGAGTACTCTGTTCTTCAACGTTAAAAGATACATCGACAAGATTTTCTTCAGAACCAGGCTTTACATCTGGCACAACCTGCTTAAAATATTGAAGGTTATACAAATTACGAATACCAGTATTTACTTTTTCATTTGAAAAGATATCTCCAGATTCAATAGGAATTTCGCGCCGAATAACTTCATCCCTAGTTCGCTTGTTTCCTTTTATTGTTACGCTCTCAACATGGCTTCTTAAGCCTTCCTGAATATATATTCTGTAAGAAATAGTTTTGTTATTTGAATCCTTATCAATCTGAGGAACAAAATTATTTGACCAGTATCCGTTGCTGAAATACTTGTTCTGAATGTCAGAAATTCCTTCCTGAAACTTTGTTGCATTAAAAACAGCTCCTTCCTTTAACTTTATCAAAGACAAAAGTTCCTGAGTAGAAAAGACCTTGTTTCCCTGAATTGTCGTTCCACCATAAGTATACTGAGAACCTTCATGAATATTATACTGGAGTGACACTTCCTGCCTGTCATGTTTATCATTATATTCAGAAGACTGAGTTGCATTAATTATTTTTGCATCAATATATCCGTTATCACCATAATACTGAAGAATAGCTTTTTTATCCTGCTCAATGGAAGAGTCTTGGAAAGCACCTTTCTGAAACAACCTGTGAACTTTAGAAGCAAGCTTGCTTTTCAAAGTACGTTCAGTAGCTATGGTATTTCCTGTAAAAGTAATGTCTTTTACAACCGTCTGACTGCCTTCTTTTACATAAAAGGTAACCTTAAAACCTTCTTCAGTTTCAAGTGCCTCTGAACGAACCTTTATTTCACTAAAACCGCGAGACATATACAGATTTTTCAAAACCTGTTCATCAGCATATCGTTTATCTTCATCATAAATACTTTTTTCCTTTGTTGAAATTGCATCGCGTAACTCAGAACCGCGGAGCTTTTTGTACCCGACTATTTTAAGGTCAGAAACAATAGGATACTCTACAACATTAAGCTCTATTTTGACTGTCTTATAGTTCTTGTCACCAGGCAACGCAACAGGAGTCACATCTTCAAAATAATTCAGTGCAAACAACCTGTTAAGCAAGTCTGAAAAAACTTCATTATCAAATTTTTTTCCAATGAATGCATGTGTAATACCTTCCATATCGGAAGCTTTTATATTCTCAAGTCCTTTGAAGGTAATGTCACTGATAGGCTTATTATAGTACCAGTCTGAATCGTCCTGTGCAAACACATGTGCAAAGCACAAAAGCATAACAACTACAAAGAGCCTCTTACAATTCATATACATCCTCATATTTTAAAATGTTATTCTCCAAGATAATGTTACCGAAGTTCCCGCAACAATCGAAGGAACTTCTCCATTATGCAGTCCACTCAAATCTGGAGCAAAGTTCCATCGTATTTTTGCAAAAGGAGCGTCAAATTCCAAACCGACTTCTGGATGAAATATAAGACCACTTCCTACAAATTTTGATTTCCTGGCAAGAATCTCATCGTATGACCATTGCAAAAGGACATCTGCATATATAGAACTTCCAAAGTATTTTCCAATATAAACACTGGAATTATCCAAATAGTTACCAATAGGATTCCTAAACAACTCATTTTCTGATTCTGAAGCTGAGTTTAAAGCCAACCCATATTTTAAGGAATTCTGCAATACATTAACTCTGATAGAAAATATATCAAAATTAAACAAATCACGCAATGAGTTCTCAATTTTTCTTAGAACAGTTAAATGCATTCCATAATCAAGCCCAGAAAGGAAAAAACCGCCAACATCAGATGAATCGCCAGTAGCAATCTGTCCGAGCATCGCCATTATCTGAGCCTCAGAACGTGCTGGAATAGAATAAACTCTTCCCCTAAAGTTAGCAAGAGGTTGATTTTCTGCAGAAAGAACTATCGTTACAGGAACATTATTTTCATCACGTTCCCTTGTTTCAGCATTTACAGTAATAAAAGGATTAAATCCATTCTGAGATTCATTCAATATAATTCGACCATCTTTTATATAGAAATTTCTTGTCAGATACGTTATTTGACCACCCCTCAGAACAGCATCACTCTTCAAATTCCATACACCTCTTCCACTGTCAAGATCAAAATGAAATTTTGTATCAGGCGTAATCAATGCACGCAAAAAGGGATTTATTACAATATTAACTTTACGTCCCACAGTAGCATCAACATTTATAAGAACATCCATGGTACGCGTTAAAGATGTAAAGAAACTCTCTTTATCACTGTCTTCTTCCACCTTTTTAGATTTATTATTAAACGGCAACTTTCCATTCAATATATGAAGTTCTGCATTATTTAAAGTTCCGTTTACATTCATTGCCAAAACCTTTTCCGCATAAGTAAGGGAAAATCGGGCGGAAGCATTTCCTTGAACTCCAACATTAGGAACATTCATATTTACAGGAAGGACACCATCACCCAAAGTTTTGGCATTCAGTGAAAAAGAAGAAACACCCCATCTGTCCAAAACAAGAAGTGCTGATGCAGAAAGCAAATCCCCTGCCACCATAAATTTACTTTCCGTTACTTCCAGCTGATTATCATCAAATGTAATAAGTAAGTTTTTAGTCCGCAGATGATTAGGAATCACCAGGGGCAAATTAAATTCAAAATCACGGGCTAGTAAAGCACCGTCAAGAGTCGGATCACTTGTAAAACCTGTAATGGAAATACGACCAGAAAGAATGCCGTCGTATACAGCAAAGAAATTTGTATTTACAAGTTCCTTAAAACGCACAAAATTACAGAAAATATCTTTTATGGTCAAATCAATTTTTCCTTTACGTATAACACCTTTCGCATTTCCATGTAAAGGCTTATCTGAAGGAATGTCACAAGCAAAAGCCCCTTGTTTCATTACATAACTTCCAGTAACGCCCATTGATTCATCAGAGGCAAAAGTAATTAATTTTCCATCTTTTCGAACCTCTGCGTGAACAGGAACACTGCCATTTATCAAACCTTCTGCAGAAACAGAAGAATCTCCTGTTATAACAAATTTTTCAGGAACATATTTTTTCTTTCCATTCGGTTTTACACGGGAATCATCAGTATTCTTCATTACAATATCAAGAGGAATTTTGACAATTCTACCTCCAAGAATTGAAAGTGAAAGATTTCCTGAAGCAGTTGCATTGAATTCCTTTATATTAAGATTTCCCTTTACATCTGCAAGTTTTATGTTTCCCCATGAAAGCTTAAAATCAGGAACAGAAACATTACCTTCTATTAGCTCAGCCTTTCCCTTAACAATAACAGGCTTTGTGCCATACTGAGCAGAAAGACTATCTATATTGACAGAGACATAGGGATTTTCAGCAGTACCGCTTGCAAGTACCGTACCATTAAAAGTATCATCAGCATATTGTCTTGGAATGCACCGTATAAGTGGGAAATTCCTTATCTGGGTAACTGCATTGAAATAGCAATCTTTCATCAAAGTCTCTTTAGAAAGAGTTTTTCCCATAGGATTAGAAAAAGTACCCTCAAAAGAAAAAAGCTCTGATGTAAGTTCATTCCCAGCAGATAGAGATGCATTTACAGAATTCAATATTCCTTCATAAACATTCCATCGGACATACCCAGAACCAGAGGAAGACGTTGAAACATCTGAAAAATTAATAGCTGAAAATACAAGTCCCTCAGAATCTACTGTTCCCATAAATGTCAGCTTAGGAGACCTATTTAATTTATGCTCTTCAAGCTCAATCTGTAAACTTGTAATTTTAACAAGAAAATCATATACAGATTTGCAGTCAAATTCAGTTTCAGTTGATATTTTAAATATGAGACTTGAAAATGCTATCGGTAAAGAAGCTATTTTTGCAGTCCCATGCATTCCATTCTCTAGATTTGCAATTATATCAATACCGTAAGACCCCTGAACATTTAGCCATTTACCAAGCATATAGGCTCCGTTAAAATTATAAGGAACATTGTTAATTTCAAAAGAAGAGTTAAAAGAAACTTGCCTGTCTTCAGGTGAAATATCCATTCCTAATTTAGCCTGTACGGTATGTTTTCCAAAGATTATGTTAAAATCAGAAATCTGAAGGGAACGCTCATTGCCTTCAAAGGCAAAAAAAGCCATCTGCTTGTTTTTACGGGTATTTGCAAGAAGAGCAAAAGGAGCTTTGAATGAAACAGATTTAAAATCTGTAGAAAAAGACACCTCATCACTTGTGATATATGGTGAAAGTTTTCTAGCAATTTTCTTTATTTTCTGCTGCTTTTCCTGTCTGGAAAAAAAAGCTGCTACATTGGCAACAGAATCAAGAAACAGACTGTCTATAGAAACCGTAGCGGAAAGATTTTTATTTTTTCCGGTCAAATAGGTTCCAGAAATCTTAAGTCCAGCAGGTTTTTCATATTCAGAATGAGAATAATCACTCATTTCAAATATAAAAGGTATTTTTCCTTTAGATGGAGCAAAAGTTGCTTCAAGTGCAGTAAATTTTTGATCTCCCAAATATAACTGCGGAATAAAAGCCTGAATTTTTTTGTTCAAAGCTTCTAGATATACTTCTGCTGAAATACTATTTCCATTAGGAAGAGTACAGCGGTTGACAGTTATTGAACCTGAAGGTTTATGAGAACCGACTTCATAAATTCCGCTTGCATAACCGTCAAGGAAAGTTCCTTTCGCAGTCAGCGACTGAATTTTTAATCTGGAATTATTTCCCAAAGCAGTAAACTGAATGTTTTCACCGCCCTTTAAGATGCTATCAGGAATAGTCAAGCCTCCAGTTCCATTCCAGGAATATGTCTTTTTAGCAGTATTTCCCTTGACAGTTCCTGAAAATGACAGCCCTGAATACAAAAAATCCTTAATTTTTTTATTTGAAACAGAAAATTTCAAGACATTAGGAATAATTAAATTCTTTATGTCCAAATCAGTAGAAAAATCACTGGAAGAAAAATCATACCTAGCAAAGATTTTATATGGATGAACTTGCTGAGTGGAACGCGCATACAAGCACTGATCACGGTAATGAATAAGAAACTGTGTTTTATATACCGTAACATCAGCTTTTGGATACTGATCAAATGAAATAATCATGGAACTTCCAGAAAAACCATTGACAAGCTTTCCGGTGAAATTAAATCTTGTACCAAACGTTCTTGTTTTGGACGAGGAGATAACAGCAAACACATATCCAGACGGACAGCTCATTGATATGTTTCCGTCCCACTGCTTCAACAAATTGAGCTTATTAATTTTTACAGAAACACTTTTATTTAAATCATTATAAAGAACCGAAACATCTTTCACCTGTATGTCAGAAGGAAACATAGACATTATTTTTTTTACTAAGGTCTTCTGATCTTTAGTCAGGCTGCCTTCTTCAGCACGGACTGAAAATTCATGCCCTTCGCCATCTTTAGGCGGATTTTTTTTAAGTCTTTCTAAAAGCGTTTTATAACGATTTTTATCAAAGTGAAACTGTACTCCAGAAACTGTCACTTTAGAAAAAACATGTTCAAAATCTTTTTTTATGACGTTTAATATGTTATAACCAATTGAAACTTTTTTTATATAAAGTATTTCATCTCCTGTAGAAATTTCAAATACCCTGATATTTTTTACAGTAATGCTCATTAAAACTGAAGGTGATAAGGAATCATACGAAATGCTTAAATTTGTTTTTGAAGAAATGCTTGAAAGAAGTTCCGATTCTGCCTCATGCATCAATGAATCAAGAGTTTTGTATACAGGAGCCATTACATACAGACTTATAGAAAATATGAGAAGAAAAATAAAAACGCCTATAGAAGTCTTAACAAATCTTGATTTCATGAGATAAAAAATTCTATAATAAATTCATTATTAGAAAGATATTAATATAATATAGAAAACAAAAGAAAAATAGAAGGGTTTCATGCTTTTAAATAATTTTATTGTATTTGAAGGAATAGATGGTGCAGGGACTTCTACCCAGATACAGATACTCTCAGACAGAATAAAAAAAACACAACTTAACGACCGATTCTTTTTTACGGCAGAGCCGACAAAAGCACAAACCGGGCAATATCTAAGGAAAATGCTTAAGGGGGACATACCTGTAAAAAACGAAACAGCAGCCTATCTTTTTGCAGCAGACAGAAATGAACACATAAATGGAAAACTTTGTACTGAGGGAAACATCCTTGTAACAGGAATACAAGAAGCCTGCACAAAGGAGTGCATAGTAGTCAGCGATAGATATTTCTTTTCAAGCCTTGCCTATCAGAGTATTTCATGCAATGCAGAAGTTCCCCGAGCACTAAACGCATTCTTTCCTCTTCCATCCTTACTATTTTACTTTGACATAGAGCCTAAAGTTTCATTAAAACGACTGGGTTCACGAGAATATAGAGAAATATACGAAAAGGAAGACTTTTTAAATCAAACTGTAAAAGAATATAAAAAAATCCTTAAAGAATATTCTGCTCCAGAAAAAAATCAGGGAATGAAAACTGTAATAATCGATGCAACAGCCTCAAAAGAAGACATAAGCAGTTTGATATGGAAAGAAATAAAAAATTCTCTAAATCTGCCGATACTATAGTTGTGAAATCGAAATTCCTTATTCTTACAGCCATAATTGCATACCTCATTCCTTTTACCGCAAATGCTTATGTAGTAAAATATAAGGAAGATTATTACAAACTTTTTCACGTGCATTATACACAGTTTTCTGATGACTGCATAGAAAATATCTATTGGCTTGAAAAAGCAGTAAATGCAGACTTTGCAAATCCATTGTATGCAATGGCAAAAATAGAAACCGAAACCCAGTGGGAAAAATACCGTTTCCTATTCCAAATGCACCTCAACCTCAAGCTCATCGAACAGCATCTGAGGCTAGGACGTATTTACGACAAAAAAGCTGCATATTTTTACGACGCTCCGTGGAAGGATGAATATTTAAGAAATCTTGAAAAGGCAAAGGCGTGCTATGAAGCAGGCTACTACTACTGGAAAGAGTCCATGCTGTGGGCTGAAAAGGCAAATATCTCACAATACAACTTTCTGTACATTACAGATCTTCAGAATTGGGAAGACGAAAAGGAACGTATCGTAACAGGAGAGCTTGACTATAAAAAAACACTAGACAGGGAACTTACAAGGCTTAATAAAGTTATAGAAGACCTTGTTGCAATGGAAAGTAAAAGTTATTAAACTGTTCCTATGAACACAGTAGAACTTTTTTACCCTGAAAATTCAGGCTTTATTAAAACAGATATAAATTTCTTTACAGGCACACCTGATTTAATATCTTATTACTCTTGCAATGACGAATGCAGACTGTTTGTTACAGATAAAACTGTAGCCGCCTTACCAAACGTAAAACCTTTCATTGAATACATTCAGAATAATGACAGCGATAAAAACATAGTAATAATACTCGAACCAGGAGAAGCCTTTAAGACCATACAAAGTGTATTAAAAATAGTCAGTACAGCCATTGACCACAACTTTACAAGACAGGCTGTGTTTATTGGTATTGGCGGTGGTGTAATATGTGATATGACAGGCTTTGCAGCATCCATGTTCAAACGGGGAGTAAAAGCAGAATTTGTACCGACAACATTGCTTGCAGATGTTGATGCTTCAATCGGAGGAAAGACTGGCTGCGACTTTGAAAACTACAAGAACATGATCGGTGCATTTTATCCAGCAACTTCCGTCAATATTTGGAGTGAATTCATACAGACATTGCCAGAAAAAGAATTCATATCAGGTCTTGCAGAAGCAATAAAGACAGCATTTTTATTTTCGCCTGAAATGTGCGGTATTTTTGCAGGTCAAAAGGAAAAAGTAATGAGCCGTGACAGAAAGACACTCTCACTTATCATAACAGAATGTGCTAAGGCAAAAGTATCTATTGTAAATATAGATTTTAAGGAAAAGGCAGAACGTGCGTACCTGAACTACGGTCACACATTCGGTCATGCCCTTGAAAGCATAGCGGGTCTTGGAGTTGTAACTCACGGAGAAGGAGTAGCATGGGGCATGGGGCGAGCATTAGATCTTGCAGCTAATGAAGGATTGTGTACTAAAGAATTTGCACAGGATAATAAAAAGCTTCTGGCATCATACGGCTATGACATTAATCCAATGCCAAAAATCATGGCAGAAAAATATACCGCAGAAGAATTTGGCAATAAAATTCTTGCAGCCATGAAAAAGGACAAAAAAAATATATCTACATCGAAAGTCAGGGTTACGCTTCAGAAAGATTACTGTCAGACCTTAATGAAAGAAGTTTCAGACGAGTCCATACTGGAGGTTTTGCAGTGAGCGTTGAAAACATAAAACCAAGCAGCATATCAATGAATCACTACTTTGACTGGGCAGCCACAGCTCCTTTAGACGAACAAATAGCAAAACAATCTTTAGAATATGCCGCAAAACACTGGGGAAATCCATCCAGCATACATGCTGCAGGAACTGACGCACGAATGGCTCTTGAAGAATGCAGAAAACGATGTGCAAAAGTTCTTGGAGTAAAGGAAAAAGAAGTTTTTTTTACTTCTGGAGGAACTGAAAGTGATCATATTCCCCTACTCTCAGTCCTTACTCGCCCACAAAAAGGAAGCATAGTTGTAAGTGCTATAGAACACCCAGCCCTGAGAGAGATGTCAAAAATGCTCATAAACTGTGGATGGAAGGTCATAACGGTAAAGCCCGATAAAAATGGATTTCTCTCAACTGAAAAAATTGTAAGCGCATTACAAGATGATACAGTTTTTGTGACTGTAATGGCTGTGAATAACGAAACAGGAGCTGTACAGCCTGTGTATGAAATTGCAGATGCACTTATCAATGTCAGCAAGGGAAAGCGTAAACCTTTCTTTCATATAGACTGCGTACAGGCTGCAGGCAAGATTCCACTGAATCTTTCATATAAAGGCATTGACTCAGCAGCATTGAGTGCACATAAAATCTGTGGACCAAGGGGCATCGGCATTCTGTACCTTTCAAAGGAGATTACATCTTTTTTGCGTGGTGGCGGACAGGAACATAACATAAGAAGCGGAACAGAAAACCTTTTTGGAGCAGCAGCATTCGCATCCTGTCTAGAAAAATACTATATAAACACTTCAAACGCAACCATGCTGGAACGCTATGATAAGCAACTAGAATACACAGCAGACTTTATAAAGCAACTCAAAGAACTAAGCATATGTACAATTATTCCTCACGGACGCAGTGATGACATTCCCTGTGAAAAATTTTCTCCATGGGTAATACAGGCTGCATTTAAAGGAATTCCCGGACAGGTCATGGAAAGGGCTTTAAGTGCAGACGGATTTTATATTTCCACAGGAAGTGCATGTTCGGCAGGACATCATGAACGTCCAATTCTTGACAGCATGAACATATCTGCCGAAGAAAAAGAAAGTGCCGTAAGATTCAGCTTTGGAGAAGCAACGACAAAAAAATCAATGGACGAACTTTTGATAGCCGTAAAGAAGGTAGCAGAAAAATTTATGCATTAAGTACTTATGAATTTACAACTTTATGAGATTTTATATTTTTTAAATTTTACCTCTTGAACTAAGTTTCAAAACATGATATTTTCAAATATAAACTAATCATTAAGTTGAATGTACTTATATAAAATCCAATTACATCATTAAGGAAGGACTTTATGGGAATACGTGGTGAACTCTATACCAATCAGGTAAATCTGGACAACCGTTCTTATTTCTTTAACGTAAAAGAAAATCGTAATGGAGATGTATTCTTGCAGATTGTAGAAAGCAAGATAAAAGATGGAGAAGACGAGCGCCGAGCCATTGTTGTCTTTGCAGATGACATGCAGCAGTTTTTGGGTGGAATGGAATCGTCTCTTAGCTTTATTGAAAAGGATAGAAAAGAAAAAGCCAAGCTTCGTGCTGTAAAAAAAGCTGAAAAAGAAGCTCGCTTCGGTGCAGGTTCAAAAGATAGCGAAGAGTCTAGAAGCGGAAAAAAAGTTTACCGAAGAAAAGGAGAAAGCCGTCTTGTAGCAGAAAAAAAGGCTGAAAAACTTGATGACGGAATAAAAAAGACAGGAAAAGTTATTCACGTTACATCAAAAAGACCTGTAAATCTTTCAGAAAATTAATTTATATTAAATGACAGTCTTTGTATAGGAGAAGGTCCTTTTTCCCGACATATCTGCTTATGCAGCTTTGTCGGGTAACCTTTATGTTTTGCATATCCATATTCAGGATACAAGGTGTCATATTCAATCATTATCTTATCTCTGCAAGTTTTTGCAAGGATGCTGGCTGCCATTACAGCAGGATATTTTGAGTCCGCCTTAACTTCGCTTTTTACACTACAGGAAATATCAGGGCAATATATTCCGTCTGTAATTGCATACAGCTCAGTTTCAGATATAAGATTAATGTTCTGAGCTTTGCACCATGCTTCAAGTTTTTTTAACATGTCTTCATAAGCTCGTTTCATGGCAAGAAGGCTCGCCTGCAGAATATTAATTTTATCTATCTCATAATGTTCTGCAAGACCGATGCCCCAGCAGCACTTTTCTTTTATTAGAGATTCCGCATACAAGCGTTTTTTTTCTGAAAGTTTCTTACTATCATTAAGAATTTCAACAGGAAAATCTTCAGGTAAAAGTACACATCCTGCCGAAACAGGTCCTGCAAGAGGACCTCGTCCGGCTTCATCAATTCCAAGTATATATTGTCTATCCATTATCATTAAAGTCCATATAAAATTGTATTATCAGTAGAATTATCTACAGTATCAGCATCTTTCCACACAGCCTCAATTTCTTTCATTCTGAGCTTTGCATCAAGTGCTGCCCTAAATGTATTCTGCTCAAGTTCAAGATAACTTTTTATACATTCAAAAGAACGTCCGATATGGGCAACAATATCAGTTACAGATCGTTGCATCGTACAAAAAGAGTCCGAAAGGCTGACATTTACACAAGTATGAGCAACCGCTACCGCCCTCAAATCTATTGCCATTACAGAAGAATTAATTGACTTTACATTACAGGCATAAGAAGATGCATGTACAGCGAGACTTGTATTGCCAAATTTAACAGAACTGCCAGAAGCTTCAACAAGAATTCCATCAGAAACAAAAACTGCAGAAATCTGACATGAATCAAAGGTTATGCTTCCATCAGTAACCGTAATAAGATTTTTATCAGCATTTTCAGAACTGTTTTTAAAAATTGAACCGTTATTTATTAAAACAGAAGCATTATCAACAGACAAACTTGCATTTTCTGCAAACGTAATATTGCAGCCCCTTCCAAATATCTCACAATCCGACATTATAGAAACAGAGGAATTTACCGTAACATTTCCCAAAATATGAAGCCGCCTTGAAGGTAATTCATTCATTGCAATAATTGATTCTTCTAATGTAACAAAAGGATTTTCATAACTCCCATCACGCTGCACAGATTCCGAAGCCAAAGGATTTAAATATAGATTATATTCATCTACAATAATACGTAATTCTGAAATATCACTCTTATTCCCGGCACGATCCAATGAGTATGCCTGAATTTTATAAAATGTTGAATTTTTAGAAATAGAGGAAAGAACAACTTTTCCTTTTGAAAATTCTTTAAACTCCCCTGTCCTAGCATCAGAAAAACGAGACTCCATATTTACGATTTGTTCTGCATCAAATTCAATAGGCTCACTGATAGAATAAAAAACAGACGCCCCCTCTTCCACATCAGCTTTAAGAACAGTATGAGCATTTTTATATGTCGAAAGAACAGGAGGTAAAGGCGACAGCCTGTCTACAATGACCTGATGCTGAAGAACTCCCTGATAGACACCATCATAATACACACCGGCATAGAAGGAAGAATCTAATTCCTCACCATTAAATGCATCTATTGTAATGGAATCGTAAAGACCATCTGCAATTCTGATTAATGAAAGGCTTTGAGGAATTTTTCCCATTTTATAATTATTTTCATTTCCAATATCATTCGGAGCCGGCATTAAAGAAAAAGTAACCTGACCATAAGGTTCTACAGAACTTACCATTTGTGGCATCGGGGGCAATACATAGGAAAATATTTCAGCATCTTCCTTGCCAGAATTCTCTTTCCAGCGCAAAACATGAGTAATAAGGCGATCCAGCACAAAAGCAGACAAATCCGTAGTCCAATCCCCATCATCAATTGCATACACATATTTTGCAGATAAAAAACTGATTATATTCCAGTTTTCTATTGAAAATGGAAGATTCTTAGAATGTAGCAAACTATTTTGAGAAGGAATAATGTGCAGTACAAAATGCAAATATACTGCTCCATCAGTAACTGTAAAGGGAACAAACCTTTCTACATTATTTTTCTCTGACAAGTGAAGATCAGTTCCCTTAAATTTTCGATCTTCTCTTCCGTCAATATAATAATTAAAGCTGTCTGGAATAGAAAAAACAGAACCACTTACATAACGTTTTAAAGGATGCTTTACGATATCCTGAATAAATGAAACAGTTTTTTCTGTTCCTGCAGCAGTAGCTTCCTTTACGGTATAGTTTACCGTATAATCTTTTCTTTCAACACCATCTTTAACAGCAGTAATTCTTAACGATACATTTCCTGTTTGGTCAAGAACAACAGGCGCATCATAAGCAAAACCAAACCGAAGAGGATCTGTCCCTGTTAGAGAATAGTAAATTTCAGTACCGTCTTCAATATTTAAAACAAGTGGTTGTGCGTTATTCCACGTTCCGGGAACAGGACTGATTATGTCCTGTTCAGAAAATGCATACACAAAACCGAGATTAAAAAACAAAAATATTATTGCAGACAGTATTTTCCTCATATATGTTTATTTTTTAAAAATAGGCTCTAATACAGTTCTTAATTCTGGATAAGGCTTATAATAGTTCGTTTCAAGCTCTTCTTGTGTAAGACCGACCATTTCATGACTGCAATAATTTATCCAGTTATTCTGGTCAGAGGTTTCAATGAGGAATTTTCGGCAATAATAATCAGGTTGAATCGGAAGCTGACGTTTCCATGTATATACCTTATAATCATGAACAGCAACTTTTATATTTTCCCTTGGGATGCCTTTTTCAAGCAAAACACCTACCAAATAATTCAATGTTCTTCCAGAATCATAAATATCATCAACCAGAAGAATTTTATCACCAGGACGAAGATATTCCGGAGAATAAGTCCATCCATCAATTCTCACAGAATCTTGCATGTGGACGTTTGTATATGAACGGGCAACAACTGCTGCATAAAGAACAGGCTTATGATCTTTTAGTGCCACTTTGTAATATTCACTCAGAACATTTGCCATATATGCACCTCCACGTAAAGAGGCATAAATAATATCTGGTACAAAATGATCTTCCTGATAGATCTTATGGGCTAGCATCAAAGCATCATTACGAATAACTTCATACTGTAAAAATTCTTTCATTTACTTACCTCTGTTTCATATAATCATAAATTGCATTCTATTAAGTATGCGTAATCAATAAAGGTTCTTTTGTAGTTTCAGAAGCTTCCAAAGACTGCCGTGTTTTTTTAAATTTCACGGTAATTTCTTTTCCTGTAGCATCCATATCAATTATAATTTGATTACTTCCCCCTCTCTTTCCGCTTAGCAGCAAATTTGCTATAGAATCTTCAATATTCCGTTGGATGAGGCGGCGCATTGGTCTTGCCCCCATAGAAGGTTCATATCCATTTTCAATCATATAAGCACGAGCCTTAGGTTTTAAAACAAGAGACAACCCCTTCTCTATAAGTCGTTGCTCCAGTTCCTGTAGTTGAATGTCAAGAATTTTACTTACTTGTTCCTTATTCAAAGCATTAAATACAATAACATCATCTATCCTATTCAAAAGTTCAGGAGACATTATTCTCTTTAATTCTTCCATTGCACTGGATTTTATATCTTCATAAGGTAAAAGACCACCTTCCAAATTAGAAAAACCTACGCGACTTTCTGATGTAATTTGTCTGGCACCTGCATTACTTGTCATAATTACCATTGTATTTCTAAAGCTAACAGTATGACCAAGGTTATCTTTTAGCTCCCCTTCTTCAAGCATTTGTAAAAGAAGATTGAATATATCAGGATGAGCTTTTTCAATTTCATCCAGCAAAACAACAGAATACGGATGCTGCCTTACTTTCTCAGTCAAGAGGCCACCTTCATCAAAGCCTATATAGCCAGGAGGAGCACCAACAAGACGAGAGGCATTATGTTTTTCCATGTAATCGCTCATATCAACGCGAATAAGAGATTCTTCTGTTCCAAATAGAAATTTGGCAAGAGCTTTAGCAAGCTGAGTTTTTCCAACCCCTGTAGGTCCAAGGAATATAAAAGACCCCAAAGGTCTTTTAAGGGAAGAAACTCCAGCCCTACTTCTTCTGACGGCACCACTTATCAGCGAAATTGCATCATCCTGACCAATAACATCTTTATGTAAATATTTCTCCATTTGCAGTAGACGCTTAGTTTCACCATCGTCAAGATTATCAACAGGAATCCCTGTCATACTGCTTATTATAGAATTTACATCTTCTACAGTAACATGCTGCCGTACCGTATTTTCACGATTTTTCCAGTTTATATTGAATTCATCTAGACGATGCCGTAATTCCTGCACGCGATCACGAACCATAGCGGCTTTTTCATAGTTTTGCTGCTGAACAAGAAGACATTTTTCTTCTGAAAGAGAATCTATTGACTTCTGAAGTTCATCAAATTCAGAAGGCTTTTTATTTTCCTGAATTTTTTTTGCAGCCCCAACTTCATCCATAATATCAATAGCTTTATCTGGTAAAAAACGTTCAGGAATGTAACGCATTGAATATCTTACAATAGTTTCGATTACTCCATCATCATACACAACTCTATGAAAATCTTCATAATTTTTCTTCAGCCCTTTCAAGATTTCTTCCGTCTCGTTAGCAGAAGGTTCTTCAACCTTTATTTGCTGGAAACGTCTGGCAAGGGCACTGTCTTTTTCTATATATTTTCTATATTCTTTTGTTGTTGTAGCACCAACAACCTGAATTTCTCCGCGGCTTAGAGCAGGCTTTAAAATATTGCTTGCATCCATTGCACCTTCAGGCCCACCAGCACCAATCATTGTATGAAGTTCATCTATAAACAGAATAAGATTTTTAGAGTCTTTTACCTCTTTCATCAGACGCTTCATACGCTCTTCAAATTCCCCACGATATTTAGTTCCTGCAACCATAGCAGCAAGATCTAAAGATAGAACCCTCTTTTTAAGCAAATCTTTTGGAACATCACCACGTGCAATATATTGAGCAAAACCTTCAATAATTGCTGTCTTGCCAACACCAGGTTCTCCTACAAGAACAGGATTATTTTTTGTTCTCCGGCTCAAAATCTGAATTAAGCGAACAATTTCTTTTTGTCTGCCAACAACAGGGTCAGAAATATTATCAAACGCATCCTGAGTCAAATCATGACTAAACTGAGCCAGAAAAGAACTTATAGGCTTTTCTTTTCTTTGAGAACTTCCATCTGCCATATAAGGCATTCCTTCTTTAAAATCTCCATCTGTCCCCTGCATTTTTGCAGATGAAGGAACTTTCCTTTCAACCTCAGCAGCACAAGAACGTGCCTGCTCTATGGAAATTGCAGCCTTATAAAAATACTGACTGCACAAAGATTTGGCCTCTTTTACGCATGCAAGAAGCAAATGTTCAGTACCAATATAATCACAATGAAGAATCTGAGCCTCAATAGAAGCCGCATCTATAACAGCATCAAGACGAGGAGAATTTTCAAGTGCATACATTTCTATCGTATTGGAATCAGCAGAAAGATGCTGCTCTGAAAAGTCAGAATATTTACCCGAAGAGCTTTAAGAGTTAAATACCCCAATCCATCTCCGGAGCGAGCAAGTGCAAGCAAAACATGCTCAGGTTCAAGTTGTCTGTCCATACGTTTAAAAGCTTCATCTGGACCAAGTGCAACAAGAAGTCGTTGTGCACGTGGCGATAAAGTCATATTAGTCATGTCAGCCTCCTTATTTTAAAGAGCAATCTCTATATCTTCAAAAGATTCCTGAAGAATCAAAGCTCTAAGACGTTCTATTTTTTTTGTAGAATTTTTTATATCTTCTTCAAATGTAAAATTACCATTCTTTAATACATACCCAAGATGACCTTCCTGAATCCTATACAACAAAGCATGCAATTCTGAATCAGATATTCCTTTTATAATATTTAAATCCAATCCCCATTTTACACTATGAATCATATCAATAGATTCCCGTACAGATATAAAAAGACTCGAACGAGCTACTGCAAGTGCACGGAACAATTTATTGCGAATTTCACTAGGATAGAGACTCATACATTCTTTACGGGCAGAACGCTCTTTTTCAACAAGCCTTTTACCAATAGACACTATTGTTGCAGTCTGATCAAATTCAGAACCATTCTGGCAATTAAGCAACGAAAAATCATAATATGAACCTAAAGATGTATTAATATCTCCAGAACCAAAAGGAGCAGAACAGATAATACCGTCTTTGAACATTTCTTCAGAAATGTCTTTTATGCATCCAAGCATGGATAAAGACGGCAGATGAGAGCGAAGAGTAAGTTTTAACCCACTGCCAGCTTCCATCACGGAAGAGGTAAGATATCCAAAATCATAGCTTGCTGCAAACTGAATATAATTCTGCAGCTGTGAATCAACACCCTGTGATTTTTTTAATACACTGTCGATATCAAATCCTGAAGAAAATGAAGAAATTCGTACATGATCAACTATATTCACAGTGCAGGAAACATACCCGTCTGTACGAAGAATTACTCCAGCATTTTCCACGTTAATATCTTTTTCTGAAGCAGAGCCAAAAATTCCGCGTTCCTTTAAAATCGTGCTCCCCAAGGAATCCAGATTTGTTACAGAAATTGCCTGATATAACTCAGAGTCATCAAGTTTATTAAATGCATCAAAGACAATCGACAAGACCCTAGTTCCATCCCTCTCTCGAAGTTTTGAAGGGAAAGGAAAATTTGCAAGATTCCTTGAAAGCTGCACACTTGAAGAGAGAATCACATCATCTTGAAATCCTTTATAAGTATACCAAGCATCTTGTACAGAAGAATTCACAGAATCACTCATCAGCTTCTCCATCTGCAACAGATTTGTTTTCAAGAGCTTTCAGATAGTCCCTGTACATGGCAGCTTTTTCATAATCTTCTTTTTCCACAGCCGCATTCAACTTATCCTGCAAAATCATTCTGTCATTCAATACAGAGTGCATGTTAGACAGACGTGCAGGCATTGAACCTGTATACATTCCCTTTACATTTTTGGAATAAAGATATTTACGTATATCATCTTTAAATATTGAGTAGCATTCAGGGCAGCCGACACGTCCTGTATTTCGTATTTCACCAATACTAATACCACAAACAGGACATAAACGATTATTATCACGCTGAAGTCTTTTCGTAATAATGGCAAGCTCTTTAAAAAGTTCTCCTATTGACGATTCTATACTTTTCGGGTCAGAACTTATACCTCGTTCTAAAGCACATTCCATGCATATATTTATTTTTCTTCGCTGTCCATTATTAGTTAACTGCTCTAAAAAAATACTAGCTTCCCGTTCATGGCAAAAATCACACAGCATATAGACCCCTATTTAATCTATTATACAATATTTTACAGCTTACGCAAAGTATCCAAGGGTTTTTCTTTGCCTGCTTTTAAGGAAGGAAATAATGATGCCATAAACGATATCAATATCGTTCCACCAACAATTATTAACAATTCTTTTATGGGAATTGTTACAGGAATTGATTGAAGATAATAGGCAGGATCAAGCAATCTAATAGATTTATACGATGAAAGGTCCTTTTTTTCTATAACATACAATATTTTTGTAAACAAATTAATTATTTTTTCAGAAATGGCAATAATCTTATTTATGTGAATAGCTGTAAACAAACCGGCAGGAAGACCAATGGTAAGACCACCTATCCCAGTAAGAAAACCCATAATTAGAAAAGAAAAAGAAATTCCTTGACGGGTTCCTCCAATACTTTTTAAAATAGCAATTTCTTTTCTTCGTTCCAAAACAATCATAACAAGTGCAGAGCTAATATTTACACTTGCAACAAGAACTATTAACAGCATTATAAGCAATAAAAGTATTCTTGTAGATGAGAAATTTTCAAACTGAGATTTATTCAATTCATTCCATGTATAAACATCCGCAGAATAATCATAATCAGAAATGTAATGCTTTGTTTTCATCAATTGTGGAGAAAAACTGTCATCAGTCTGTACTTTTACAATAAAATCAGAAGATGACATAGGAAGAAAAGAAAAGCCTGCCTTTATTGGTATAAAAATCCATAGCGCATCTAATTCCTGATATCCGCAAGAAACAATCCCTGTTACTGTAAAAGTAGCTGTTTTAGGAACTATTATATTGTTTTTTAATTTATTTGAAGAAATGAAAGTAATTTTATCTCCGGCATGTAAATATAAATCTTGAGCAATTTTTTGACACACAATGGCACTACGATCTCCACTTAAATCAAAAGAACCTTCAATCAGAGAAAAAAAACTGGTGAATGATTGATTTTTTTTAAATATATCTTGTTCAACAGCCCTTACAGAAGCACCCATTCTATAATTATTAGCAGAAACAAGAGCTGTATTATCAACTTCCAGAAATATCTGCTTCACCCCCTCTATTTTTTTTATTTCCTCTGCATATTTTTCAAAGGCAGTTAGATCTGCTGTAGACTCATTAAGCCCATTATGGATTACGCAAATATCTTGTGTTGACAAACCAATAATTCTACCTGTAATTCCCTGAATCATACCGTCACTTACACAAAGGACTGCAATAAGAGGAACAAGACTTATACCTATACAAATCATAGCTCCTAAAAGACTTTTTTTGCCACTACTATGCTTTGAAGTAAATAAAAGGCGTGTTGCATACAGAAAACAAGACTTTCCTGTCATTACAAGTCCTCCACAATGGAACCATTCTGTATAAAATAGCGGACGCTGCCTTTTGAAGCAATATTCATATCATGTGTCACTAAAATTAAAGTCTTATTATATTTATCAGCCATAGAAAATAGCAAATCCCCTATGAGTGCAGCATTAGCAGGATCAAGATTTCCAGTAGGCTCATCAGCAAGAATCAATTCAGGATTATTAACAAGGCTTCTGGCAACAGCAATTCTCTGACGCTCACCACCAGAAAGTTCTGATGGCAAATGAGAAGCCCTGTCCGATAAACCTACATCATTAAGTAAAGTTCTGGCTCTTCTTAAAGCAGTTTTTTTAGGAACGCCAGCCATATAGGCCGGTAAAAAAATATTTTCAAGAGCAGTAAAATCTTTTAAAAGATAATGAAATTGAAAGACCAAACCTAAAAATTTCTGTCGGTATAGCGCAAGGGCATTTTCAGACATAGCAGTAACATCATTTCCATCAATAAATACATTTCCTGATGTAACGTGGTCAAGCCCACTGATAATGTTCAACAATGTAGATTTTCCACACCCACTTTTTCCAACGATAACACACTTTTCCCCTCTGGAAACAGACATTGAAAGATTTTTTAAAACAGTAAGATTTTCGCCTGCAGTAGTATAAGTTTTTTCCAGATTTTCTATATGTACAAGATCATTCATCATGCAAAACCTCCGAAACAGTCAGTTTCAACAACTGTCTCTCTGCAGCCATTGAAGAAAATAGAGAAGCCAATATCCCAAAAGTAAAAATCAAAACAATTTCGGTAAGTTCCATTCTAGCAGGTATTGCAGCATAAATAGAAAACATAGGGTTTTCATAAAGATAATTCAATGTATCTGGTGAAAAAATTTTTAGAACCACATATTCTACATAATATTGAAGTCTTGCAAGAATTTTAAACAAATGCTCCATATTAATGCATAGAAAAATTCCCAAAACAAGTCCGATAACAGCCCCTTTCAACCCTGTTACAAATCCTTTGATTATAAAAAGTATTTTTAATTCAGTTCGAGAAGCCCCAAGTGCAGAAAGAACTGCAATATCCTGTCTGCGCTCATATATCATGCGTCTCATCGAATTGTAAATATTAACGGCAACTACAACAAATATTAAAAAAACAAGAAGCATAAGTACATTTTTTTCAACTCTTAGAGCACCAAAAAAGGAACTATTGTATACTCTCCAGCTTTCTGCACGAATAGAATAAAACATCTTATGAAGTTCAGAAATAAAAACAGAATCTTTGTTGCTATCAGAAAGTTTTACTCCGTACACAGGAGTTAAATTACTTCCTAAATATTTTTGAGCCACATTTAAATTTACAAAAGCATAAGCTGCATTAATATCCTGATAATTTGCAAAAAAAATTCCCGTTACAACAAACTGTCTGTTTTGAGAAAGCAAAGCACTATCGGTCGAACCGCTTACAGCAAGCAAATTAACAGTACTTCCTACTGTAGCATGAAGGCTATAAGCAAGATCATAGCCTATTACAATGGAATCATCATTTTCAATGTCAAAAGAGCCGCTTACAATCTCAAGTTGATTTGAAAACTCCTTGTCTGTTAAATAAATGTCATCAGGCACTGCACGTAACAGAGATGCAGCCTGCATTCCAGAATTTGAATCAACCATTAGACCTTGAGCTTCGTAAAAAGGTGTAATATTACGCACAAGAGGATGAATTCTGCACCAGGACTCAACAGTCAGCGAAGTATCTGCATCAGGATAAATTTGTACATGATAAGAACTTATTTCCAGAATGGCGTCTATAAATTCCATCTGAAAACCATTCATAACACTCATTACAGCAATTAATGCCATAACTCCAAAAGCAATACCTACAGAAGCAAGTTTTGAAGTGATTGCAGTTCTGCCTTTCGTATCAATCTTATTAAATCTCTGGGAAACAAAATAAATCCACTTTATTGAAGACAAGATTTTATTCATCAAAAGTCCTTGCCCTCTGGCGCACACCATTAATAGAAACAACTTCCTTTATTCTTTTTTTATTCTGATAAGTCACAGTTATTGAATATCTGTTGTCAAAATATGTTGTTGTATTATAAACACTATCAGATTCATGTATTGTAGAACTTCTCAAAATACCTTTTTCATAGTATTTTACATCAGGTTCGGAAGATTTTGCCGTATATCTATAAACAGTTTTAGAATCAGAAACAAACCTTCCATAAGATTTTATTTCTTTCGAAAGAATTCTCTGTCTGTCATCATAAGTATATGACAGCAACTTTGTCAGAATTCTTTTTCCATCCTGAAGCAAATAAGAATGCATCTGGACAGGATTCCCCGCTTTATTATAAGAAATCTGTTCTATTACATTTTTTGTAAGATATTCATAGGAAACTGAAGATGGTGTTATATCATCCCCTTCATAACTAAACACAGTTCTCTGCAATAATTTTACATCAGAAGACTTTTCTGCATTCTGCCATACAGTTTTTTCAAAAATGCGAAATCTTTCATCATAAGAAGTCTGCACAAACTGGCGATTATTAGAATATACTACATTTTTACCAGCATCAGAATTCTGCTCAACAGAAAATTTTTCTACACCGAATTCCAATAGATGAATTTTTCCTTCATCAGTCTTAAATGAAAGTTCTTCAGCCCCAATTCCAATTTCGTTCATCAAAAGGGGAACCTTCGCATCTATTATCAACGAAGCATCATCAATAATACGCTTACCTGCTAAAAAATCCTGCAGACGTGAAATCTGCTGTATACGTTCTTTTTCTGAAAGGATTCTATTTCCAAGCTTGTGGTCAATATAAATTTGACCATCTGTAAGAACCGGAAAGAGAAGATAAAAAGAAAGAACAGCAGCTTCTAATGTCATGCCTATAATCCAAGGTATTCATCAATATACTTTTCTGCATTCATAGGTGCAATATCAGAATACTTTTCCCCTGTACATATATAGACAACAGGAATTCCAAGCTCTTTTCCTATAGTAATTATCTCTCCACCCTTTGCAGTGGAATCATATTTTGTAAGGACAATGGCATCCACTCCAACAGCCTCATGAAATACCTCTGCTTGTCGTACCGCATTTTGTCCCGTAGTTGCATCAATAACAAGAATCTTCTTATAACATCCTTCCGCAGCTTTAGAAGAAGCTATCCTGTCTATTTTTTTTAATTCATTGACAAGGTTTTCTTTATTATGAAGGCGACCTGCAGTATCAGCAAGAACAAGTCCACCACCTTTTGCATTACAGGCATCTGCAGCATCAAAAACAACAGCAGAAGGATCGCTTCCCATCTGATGCTTTACAACACGTATGCCAAGATTATCACCATGCTTTGAAAGCTGATCTACAGCAGCAGCCCTGAAAGTATCTGAAGCAGACATAATAACATCAATACCGCGGACTGCATATAATTTTGCCATTTTAGCAACAGAAGTAGTTTTTCCAACTCCGTTTACACCCAAAATCATATAAACATTAACTTTTCCAGATTCAGGCATAAGTTCAGAAACTTTTACATAAGAAAGGAACATTTTTTTTAATTCTGAAATAATTGCATTACTTCCAGTCAATCCTTGTTCCTTGCACTTACACTGCAAGCTGTCTACAATTTCAACGGCAGTTTTTGCACCGACATCACCTTCAATAAGTATATCCGTCAAATCATCAAAAAAATCAGCATCCTCTTTATTATGAATGCCAAACAGAGACTTTAATTTTTGCCCAAATGAAACCTTTGCCATCATTCCTCACTTTTTTCATTTGTAATTTCGTATGTATATTGAGGAAGTACAGAACTCACCGAATGAAGATAACGTACTAACTCAAATAAAAAAAAACCACCTGCAATAAGAGAAATTCCGCTGGCTGTTCTGGATGCATAGGTCCAGCTGTTAACTGTTTCACGGCTTTCAGCCCCACGAACATAACCATCATTTGCACTCAAATATTTTCCATATGCAAACACAGTAAGCGGAAGCGAAAGCATTAAAACACTGTAACTTCTGTACGCCCACAAGCGTCTGTTCTCTATTTCAGAATCTTTATCTGCAATTCTAAGCTTTACACCATATTTTGCATTATCTTTCTGAATTTCAGGAGGTACATAATAATAAGAATCAACAGTTTTACCATCAGAAGTCTTAGAAACAACCTGTCCAATTACACTTCGTCCATTTATTGTAACTACTGACGTCTTATCCAATATATCAATATATCCAAGAGGCTCTCCATTTGCAAAATGAGAACCGTCAGACACATCGTTTAAAGTAATTGAAAAAGTTCCATTTTGCATTTTTTCCATAGGAACGCGAATATTATAGTCTACAGAATCAACAAATTTATATACAATATTTTTTTCAAAATATCCGTCACTCTCAATTTCCAAAGTATGCTCACCAGAAGTTGTCTTAACAAGATCTACAGAATCCTGCATAACACTATCAATAAAAACCCTAGCATTTTTTCTAGCATCCTCTGGAAAAATCGCAATGTATAGATTAACAGGAATGGAATTTGCAATAAGAGGCTGCAGTGAAGAAACAAGATTTCTAGCAATTTCCTTCACATCATGCAACGACCCAACTTCCACAACACTTCCAGCAGACCTTGCACCAGGATAAGTTTTTAATTCGACAGTAACAGCAGCATATTCTCCATAAGAATCAATGGAGCCCGTAAGAAGTCCATGTATGTTTTTATCAGTTACGTCAATATCAATATTTAAAACATCATCTGCATCATATAGATTTTTATTATCTTTTTCATAAACAGCAACAGTTTTCAACACAGCAGGAGCATTCTCTGACGGCAACAAGGCTTTTCTTGCAGAAGCCTTTGCAAGGTTGTCTTTTATTTGAGATTCTATTTCCAAAATTTTAGCATCAGATTCAGTAATTTTCTTTTTAATTTTTTTTGAAGATGTTTCTTTAAGAACAAGTTCATCACGAATTTTTACTTCACGGGAAAGTTGCAGAAAAAGAGAAAGTCTCTTAGTCTGCAAATCATACAAATCTCTGTCAGTCTGCTCTTCATATGACAAAACATGTAAACTGCCCTGCCCTATCTTTTCCAAGATAAGTGCAGGTATATCTTCAGCAGCTTTTTCTTCCAAAGATGAATGAGAAACGTTTTGCGAAAAATTAAATTTCATTGCAGCAAGAGTCCAGTCTTCTGAAAAAGAAAATGAACAGCAAGACACAATCAATGCAATAAGAAGCAAAACGTTTCTGAACATTACAAATCGTCTCCATCATCATCAGATGCATCTACAGGAAGACCTTTCCATTTTACAGACAGGAAAGCATCAAGGAATCCGTCTATGTCCCCGTCCATTACACCCTGAATATTTCCAACTGAATATTTTGTGCGGTGATCTTTTACCATGGTATATGGCTGGAATACATAGCTTCTTATCTGGCTTCCAAAAGATATATCTTTTTTTTCTCCTGCAAACTTGGAATTTTCCTTTTCTTTCTGCTCTTTGTAATACTCATACAGTCTAGATCGCAAAATACTCATTGCAGTAGCACGATTCATAAGTTGAGACCTTTCACTGTCACACGCAACTACAATACCTGTAGGTAAATGTGTAAAACGAACAGCAGACTCAGTTTTATTCACATGCTGGCCGCCTTTTCCTCCAGAACGATATGTATCAACGCGCAAATCTTTAGGATCAATATTAACTTCAATACTATCATCAAGCACAGGAAATACATATACAGAAGCAAAAGAAGTATGTCTGCGTGCATTTGCATCAAACGGACTTATTCTGACAAGCCTGTGAACACCGGCTTCACCTTTGGTATAGCCATATACATAATCACCAGAAATCCTCATATTGATAGACTTAAGTCCACCCTCAACTTCTTCTTGAGAAAGGACTTCAACTTTGTACCCATGTCGTTCTGCCCAACGCTGATACATACGGCTTAGCATGAATGTCCAGTCACAGGCTTCTGTTCCACCGGCACCAGCATGAACAGAAAGAAAACAGTCGTTACGATCAACTTCATCGCTAAGTAAATTCAATATACTCTGATGATCATATTCAGCCTTAGCTTTTTCATAGGCTTCTTTTAGTTCAGTTTCCAAAGTCTGATCATTTTCTTCTATGCCAAGTTCATACAATGTTTCCAAATCAGAAACTGACTGCTTTAAACTAATCCAAGGTTCAATACGGCCTTTCAGCATCTTTATATCATTCATAACCTTGGTAGCTTTTGCATTATCATCCCAAAAGCCTGGCTCATTCGACAAAGCTTCTTTTTCAGCTATTTTTTTATAAATCTCGTCCGGGTCAAAGACGCCCCCAAACATCTAAGATATTCTGCTTCAATTCTGAAATAGGTTCTTTAAAATCTTCTAACATAATAACATCCTTTATAAAAAAATTATTTCTTAGTTTGGGAAGAAGGACCATCCTTAAACTGGCATTTCTTCCATCTTTTCTCTTTCAGTTCCGTTATCACAAACATTCCGTTTACAGGAAACTGATAAAATCTAACATTATCGTAATAATCTGTAATGCGGTCTATTTCCCTTTTGAGCTTAGAAAGATCATCATTATTAATTTTCATGCTCTCCCAACAGGATCTCTGAACCTTTTTAAACCCCATCTGAGAAAGAAGCTCTACTAAAGCCCGAGCTGTATCAATACTTCCCGGATCTAAAACAACAGATACAAACATATATATAGAATAATTAAAACAGGCTATCTTGTCAAACAATAAAAATTAATTCATTATATAATAATGAAACAATGCTATTTTTTTAGAAAATTCAGCATCTTTATTTGCATTCTTTCCATATTTCAAATCATATATGCCCAGAAAAAAGACAGACAACCTCCTTTTGTAAAAAATATACAGGCCTTGCCCGTAAATTCAAATACAATAGAACTGACATGGAACATTCCAGAACAAATAAACGGCATGACAATAACTTCTTTTTCAATATATAGGAGTAATTTTCCTATAATAAGTACAACAGGTCTTGAATCCTTGCAACCGGTTTTAAAAGTAACTGGAACGTTTATGGCTTGTAGAGATACAGTTCCAGATGATGCTGATTATTACTACGCCATTATAATCAATGCAACAGAACATATTGATAGGCAAGAAGAAAATTCTGGAAACCTTTACTTTGATGAAGAGCTTGATATTATTTCAAACGATAACAGCACTTCCTGTATGATTATTGTCCCTGGAGAAAATGCAACTGTTGCAGGTACACATGTGACTAATTTTTCTCCAGAGAATCTTCAAAAGATTTACAGGACAAAAAACAAAAATCAAGTCCCCAAAAGAAATATACCTGTTCCATATATGAATCCAGTTGCCAACGAACAAGAATTTTCTAAAGCAGAGAAAATAAATAACGAGCATAAAATATCACAACAAACAGAAGAATATGCCGTTAAACTTATTAAAAATAACAAAAACGATTCTAATGTGCCGCTTGAAAAACACATCTTTTCAGAAGATTTTATAACTTCAGGCAGAGAGGACGATTACCAGTTTTTCGAAATTCTGTCAGAATGTTTTTTTAAAGAAAACTATGAAGAAGCAATCATTAGGTTCAACACATTTTTATCCAAAAATAAAAATAAAATAACAACGGAAAAGGCTTTATTCTATCTTGGAGAGTCTTATTATTTTACTGGTAATTATAAAAAAGCTGTTCAAGCATTTCTAAAAGTATATAATGCCTATCCAAATCTTGCAGGAAAATGGATAGACAGTTCTCTAGATCTTTTAAATGATTGACTTAATCATAGTAATAAGAGGAGACTCTTTTACCTGAGCTTTAAAGCTTTCTTTTAATGATTCCCGTTCAGCGGCGGCGGCAGCTTCTGTTGCAGGAACTCCTTCTGAATTCGCAGCAGGACGAGTATCTGTTACGGCATTACCTTCAATGCTTTGACCATCATCACTGGAAGCTTCGGGCATTTTTACAAGAATAATATCATCATCTATATTTAACGTATCATAAAAGCCTTTCTTTTTGTACAGTCCTTGAGAAATTTCTTCATTTACATCTGTTACTGTAAATGTACCAAGCACATCATTGCTGTTATAATTTACACCAACACCTGTATCAACAGTCTTAATAGAACCTTTTTTTACGACATCAAAAACAGCACCAGACACAATACCGTCACTTTTTCCTAAATCCACGAGAAGTGTATTAGAAGCCTCTTTCAAGACCTTTCCCCTTATAGGAAGAATGTCAAGAATCGCCTGACGGAAACGTCTTAAAGATTTTGCAATGCGATCATTTCCAGTTCGGTAAATATGCATATCTGTAGTCTTTGTACCTGTACGACCAGAATAAACCTCTACATCAAGTGAAAAAGAACGGTCAGTTTCATTAGTCTTTAAGACAATAAAATAATCACGACCAGATGTTCGTGCCTGTCGATAAGCTTCTCCATATCCAGAAACAGCAGTTGTGTTGACATCAACAGAAGCCGAAGGAACACCATTAAATATGTCTTTTGCAGCAACAGCAATTATTTCATCAGAATCAGCATGAATAAGCTGAACAGGATTCTTCATAAAATAAATGCCTATATTCCAGCGAGTCTTATCAAGATAAAAAGGATCAACACTCCATCTTTTTGAAAGATTGTTAGACATAAGGCTTTCCAAAGCCTCTTCCACATCATCATTCTTAGTCTGCTGCTCTGTACGGGAGTCAGAAACAGCCTCCCTCATATTCTTTATAAATTTCAGCTGCTGAAGATAAAGTTCATAAAAACCATCTCTGGCAAGCATATCTGCAAAAGACTGGCGGATAGTTGTATCCAATGGATTGATAGAAAGAGCTTTCTGATATTCATATCGTTCACTAGGACCATCAAAGTTCCGCTTATACTCACGAGCCTTGCTTATATGAAATGAAGACCAATCATTTCTTCTTGAATCTTCAACAGCAAGAGTTTTATCAACCAGCTGTTCCAAGGCAAATCGCATGACTTCGTCTACAGGATTTATAGAAAGCCCCGTGTTAAAAGACTTTATTGCAGCTTCATTATATTCCAAGGCTTTTTGAGAAAGCCCCTTCAAATACCATGCACCTGTAAGGTTTCTGTTTCTACCAATTCGGTAATCGCATAAATCAATAACTTCATTATATCTCTGCTGAGAATATAAAATAGAAGCCAAAAGTTCGTAAGCCTTGTCATAATTAGGACTTATCTGTATAGAACTTCGTACAAGACGCTCAGCTACTTCAAATTCACCACGTTTAGTCGCAAGATAAGAAGCAAGATAATAAACTTCTGGATCTCCATTATGATATTCAATAGCCTGATTCACATACCGTTCTGCAATATCATTTTTTCCTTCCTCCGCACTAACAAGAGCAAGGCTTAATAAGGCTTTTCTATTTTTATTATCACGCTTCAAGGCATCAAGATAAAGTCTTTCTGCGGACTTAAGGCTTCCGCTGTACAAATTTAACTCTGCAAGACCAAAACGGGCATCTATATCATTAGGATATTTCTTTAATACACTATTAAATACAGACTTTGCCTCATCAAGACGACCAAGAGAGACAAGAGCCATTCCCTTTAAATTTTCAATTTCGCTTACATTACGGGAATATCTGGCAGCATTATCAGCATATTCAATGCATAAATCATATTCACCAAGATTATAAGTACATACAGAAAGATTATACCATGCATCTCCATACTGGGGATTAAGAATCAAAGCTTCTCTGTAGGACTCAACAGCTCCATAATAATCACCGCGTTGCTGCAAGGCATTTGCATTTTGATACAGAGAATAGGCTGTCTGTGGTTGGGCAAAAAGACCGCCTGCTACCATTCCGGCAAGCAATATAATACAAAAAGTTTCCTTAAAAAACAAAAAACGGTCTTTCATAAATTTTACACCACCTCATTTTTAAACATCGTCATTATCTTCTTTATCTTTACGGAATATCACTTTTATAACGTCAACTTTATGACCTTCCATCTCCTGAACAATAAAATCATATTGATTCCAAGAGACTTTTTCAAATTTTACAGGAATTTTTCCGAACAAATCAAAGACAAAGCCTCCAAGCGTATCAAAATCTCCCGTAGGAAAATGAGCAGCAATCATCTCATTTAAATCATCAAGACTTACACGGGCATCACAAAGCCAGACATTATCACCTAAAGGAAGAATATCTTCACGTTCATTGTCAAATTCATCCTGAATATCACCTACAATTTCTTCAATGATATCTTCCATGCAAACAATACCACTTATACCACCATATTCATCAATTGCAATGGCAATATGAATGTGCCGACGCTTAAATTCACGCAATAAAGAATCAATTCTCTTGCTTTCCGGAACAAAATAAGCCTTACGAATAATCTTTTCAAGATTAACTTCTTCATGCCGTGCAAAAGTCGAAATCAAATCCTTTACATACAAAACACCAACAACATTATCAATGGAAGTTGAATATACAGGAAATCTTGAATGTCCGCTTTTGGTTATTTTTTGAAGCAACTCCTCATTTGGAGTATCAATTGAAAGGAAATCAACATCAATTCTCGGAACCATAACCTCTTTTACAGTTGTCTGGGAAAGGTCCTCAACACCTTGAATCATATCTTTCTTTTCTTCTGTCAACAATTCCTGTTGGGGAGAATCTTCTGTTTTTTTTTCTTTCTTTATAAATTTTAACAAACCCATTTTTTTAACCTATTAAATGTACTGATTGAAATTCCTGCATGAGATTTTTCTGAACCTTAAGCATTTCGCATTCAGGCTCAGAATCTTTCTGTACATGCTCGTCACCATGGTCATAACCGTTCAGGTGCAGAATACCATGAATTAAAAGCCTTTTAAGCTCTTCATCTTGTGTAACTTCAAAATATTCAGCATTCTTTAAAAGCATATCAATACTGATTGCTATATCACCAGAACATTTCCATACAGTTCCGTCTTCATCAGTATAAGAATCGCCGCTCTCAAAACTTAAAACATCAGTAGGCTCATCAATGTTACGATATTCTCTATTTAAATCCTTAATATATTCATCTGAACAGAAAAAAACAGAAAATTCCTGACCATCATAACCTGCCTTCTGCATGACATTCTGCAAAAAAGGTTCAACTTTGCATAACCATTCAGGCTCTTCACAGGAATCTTCTACATCAATCAAAATTCTATTTGCCACTTTCCTCACCTTCATTCCGTACTTTTTCTAGAGTTTTATCACCAAGTACTGCTTCAGCAGTCTGTCCTGTTTCAGGATCTTTCTGATCCGGATATTTTACACGAGAGTGATAAAAACTCGTCAAAATCTGTACGAACGCTTCCTTTATTAGAGCTAAATCTTGAAAAGTAAGAGGACAATTCTGCAACTGATTTTCATTTATTTTATTTGTAATAAGTTCCTGTATAAATTTTTCAATTCTTGAAGCAGAAGGATTGTCAAGGCTCCTGCAGGCAGCCTCCACAGTATCAGCCAGCATAACAACCCCACTCTCCTTACTTCCAGGAGGATTTCCTGTATATGAATAATCTTCAGGCTTAACAGAAGGATCAGCCTCTTTTGCCTTAACATAAAAGCCTCTCAAGACCTGATTACCATGATGCTCACTTATTATTGCAACAACCTGAGGAGGAAGTCGCAGTTCTGCCGCCTTTTCAACGCCTTTTTTTACATGGTTACGAATTACACTTACAGACAAAGACGGATTAAGCTCATCATGAATATTCTGCCCGTTCTGGTTTTCAGTAAAATATTCAGGATTATCTATCTTTCCAATATCATGATAGTAACCGCCCACACGGGCAAGCAAAGAATTTGCACCAATCCTATTGCAGGCCGCTTCTGCAAGCTGAGCTACCATAAGCGAATGATTATATGTACCGCCAGCATTAATCATCATGCTCTGCATTATAGGATTGTGAGTATCACTTAAATCCATAAGGCGGAATACAGATGCACTATTCAGCAAATATTCAAGAGGTGTAATAAACCCCAAACATAAAATTCCAGAAATAAAGCCTGTAAATGCAACTCCTAAAAGAGAAAACATCCAACTGCTCAGCATGCTGGAAAAAATAATACGAAATACAAGAAGAAATGCAGCACACAAAAAGCCTTGCACGGCAGAAGCAAATACAAGGTCAATACGACGTTCAATGCGTCTCACAATACGGGCAGCAGCAAATGCAATGCATAAGCTGTACAAGAACGTCACAATCATGTAACCTGAAGCTCCTAAAATTACAAAAGCTTCAAGAATTGCAAAAAAAACTGCATCCATCTGACCAAAAAGAATTGCCACTAAAAAAGTAAAGAATACAGTAGGAAGCAGAATATTAATTGAATAAGGATTAGCAAACCATGTAGTCTTCATGCCGAACACTACAGCTGCGAAAGTAATTGAAAAGAATATATTTACCGTGATGATTTCTTTCAACTCACAAATTTTATTCAAGCTTGTCTTACCAAACAGAAAAAAATACAGAGCACTCCAAAGAATAATGTACAAAACAGAATTTGCAAAAGCTCTATAATCGATATAAGCTTTTGATTCAGACATTTTTTTCATTTTTGCATAGCCTTCTTCAGTAATCGGAAAGCCTTTTCGTACAACTTTTTCGCCTTTTTCCACAGATACAGGATTATCATAGTCAGACGGCAGTGTCTTTGTTGCAATTATCGTAATGTCCGAAATCTGCCCGACTTCATAATTTTTCATATTAAATGAAAGAATTGTATTAGTCGTTGCAACACGAAAAAAGGACAACATTGCCATTATGGCAAACATAATCACAAAAAAGACAAGCTTTAAAGTGTTTCCTGCCAAATAGGCCTTTACAGACTCTGTAACAATGTGTGCAGAGTCATTCTTAATACTGCTCTTCTTTTTTTTCGTTTTCATACGCCTGAATTATCCGTTTTACTAATCCGTTTCTGACAACATCCTGAGATGTAAGCTGTTTTACAGCAACTCCCGGAATATTCGAAAGAATATTCATAGCATGTGCAAGACCGGAACTTACATGTCTAGGCAGGTCAACTTGAGTCAAATCTCCTGTAACAAACACTTTAGAGCCTTCTCCCATTCTAGTAAGGAACATTTTCATCTGCTCTCGTGTAGTATTCTGAGCTTCATCAAGAATAATGACACTGTCATTTAACGTTCTGCCCCTCATATAAGCCAAAGGGGCAATTTCTATTATACCAGATTCTGTCATTTTTCGTACAGTCTCACGAGGCAACACTGCATTCATAGAGTCATACAGCGGCCGAATGTACGGATTTATCTTTTCCTGCAAATCTCCAGGTAAATAACCAAGACTTTCCCCAGCTTCAACTACAGGACGGGTAAGTACAATACTGTTTACTTCATGATTTAAGACAAGCCTCAAAGCCTCTGCTACAGCCATAAAGGTCTTTCCAGAACCAGCAGGTCCTTCGGCAATAACCATATCACAAGAACGCAAAAGCTTTACAAATTCAGCTTGCCCCTTTGTACGAGGATATATTTTACGAGTTCCACCAGGAATAACAATACTACACTGTTCAAACAGTTCATGCTCATCAGAAGAAATAAACGAATGCCCTGTATGCATCTGAGTGTTGAGAACAGAATGAATTACATCAGCATCATTTGAAAAAGGAATTCCTGCAGACATCTCGTCCAAAACACGATCAACAATAAAGCGGAATTCCTGTGTTTTTTCTCCTGATTCACTGTCAATGGAAAGCTCATTTCCCCGTGCAAAAACAGGGATTCCCAAATAAGACTCTATGAGTTTTAAATTACTGTCATTCGTTCCACACACACGCTGCAAAAGCGTACTGTCAGGAACAATAATCGTATACGCAGACATCTAGCAAATAACCACTAAATTTTAAATCCTGTTATCATATTTATCACTGCATCGGCAGCTACACGGTTTTTATCAGTTGATTCCAACGTATATTCAGCCGAAGACTTCATCTCTGTAATGCTATTTGAAACAGATTTTGATTCAGACATTGTATCACCGGCAATCTTATTCAAATCTTCAATGCCTGTAAAGAGTTTTGAACTTTCTGAATGCATTTGCTCTGATGCAGAAGTCAAGGTTTGAATGGTTTCCTGAAGGATACGGGTTGTATCAAGGAGGTTCTTAACGGCATTCTTTTCCTCAACCATTCCAAGCTGAACCTCTTTCATAAGATTATCCATCTGAGAGATGTGAGAGGAAACAGTTGCAAAAGACTCTGTTGAAACATTCGAAGATTCTGCAATCTCAGTAATTGACGAAGTTACGCTGCCCAAAAGTCCTTTTATCTGGCTAGACTGTTTTGCAGAGGTCTCTGCAAGGGCACGAATTTCATCAGCAACAACACCAAAGCCCTTTCCTGCCTCACCTGCATGAGCAGCTTCTATGGCAGCATTCATAGCAAGAAGATTAGTTTGAGAAGCAATTCTTGCAATGGCAGTATTTGCATCATTTAAATGAGCAGACTGCTGAGCTATTTCTGCCATCTGCTCAGATACTTTCTTTTGATTTGATTTTCCATTTTCAGACTCTTTCACAAGCAATTCATAATCTTTTGAAATTTTCTCAACAATAGAACTTACAGACTGAATATTCTGTGAAATCTGTTCAATTGCAGAAGAAGACTGCTCTATTGCGTTTTCCTGATCAGAAATTTTTTCTTTTAATCTGTCAATTTCATTCTCTACAGCAGTCACACCTTTAGTAATGCTCTGAACTTGGTCAGTCTGCATCTTTATCTTTTCATCTATAGAAAACACACTTTCAAATGCACTGTTTATATTATGTATGTTATTATTCATGCGGTCATAAACTTCAGTACCAGTTTTAGAAAGAATAGAAGAATGTTTTTTCAACTCCTCAATGAGTTTTGCCAGACTGCATATAACGCTATTACAATTTTTTGCAAGAGTAGTAAGTTCCTTTCCTCCTGTTTCTGGAATACGAGCCGTCAAATCAGCCTTTCCGCTAGAAATGTTTTCCATGGAAGAAGAAATTTTAGCCATTGAGCCAAAGATTACATTTGTAAAGCACCATACAATCAAGCCACCAATCAAGACACAGAAAATACCAATAATGGAAAGAATTATTATTTTATTTGTCATGCTTTTTACAAATGAATCTATACCAAAGTCACATCCGATAATTCCTACAATCTGACCAGAAGAATTCTTAATTCCACCATAAGTACTTATAGTCCAGCCCCAACCTTCTTCTTTTTCAATGCCAGAAGAAGTTACGTTACCAGTTCTGAAAGTTTCTACAGGAGCATTTCCCCAGCTTTCAACATCATCTTCAGCACCAAGAGGAGAAAATCCGTCTACATCGCCAGGATCTCCGCCATCCACAACATAAAAATAGGTGTTTCCCCTTTTGGCCATAGTATAAAGATATGCGGCCCCAACAGACTCCTTCAAATCCATCAGCCAAAGACGAAGTTCATCATAATACGGATCTGTTGCATCCATAGTTTTTAAGAAACGCTCAAATTCATCTCCGTTAATATGCTCTATAGTCTTTGAAACAACAGGTCCTCCTTCTGCAGATGCAAAAGCCCTTGCTGTTTTTAAAATTATATTCACAGATACAATGATTACTGATGTAAAAGCTACAATAAAAAATGCAGCAAATACCACTACGAATCTAGCCCTCAAAGATTTTAACATACTCATCTCTTTCCTTAATTTTTATATTCATATAAAAAAATATTACCTTAATTATACAATACCGTTTCCTACTCTTGTCAAGCCATAAAATTGCATAAACCGCTTGAAAATTTTAGAATTTCCTTTTATTATATTTATGAAAATAGTAAACAATTACTTTTTGAACTTACTTTTAAGGTCTATTCGTACTCTTTTACTTATTGCCTTATTAAAAAACAATCCAATTAAAAAATTTACAGGACCGTGTGTCGATGGGTGGGCGCACGGTCTTTTTTGTCTCTTTATTCATTGAGTATGCAGGTCAGAAGGAAACACCCATAGAAACACCGAATTCAAACGCATGATGAGGAATATTATAATAAAGTCCCATTCCAACGGCAGGAAGATTAATTGTAGCAAGATATATGCGGACACCACCGCCTGGACCATACGAAAAATCGGTTTTGTCGTCATAATCCTTGACTAACACAATCTGATAGACCCCGTAAACCGAAAGCATTGCAAATTTTGTTTGAATAGCCGCAAGTTCAAGTCCAAAATTTGAACCAAGCATTTTCGGCGAATGAAAATTTGCAGGCAAAAGGTTATTTGAGACACTCGAACGAGTCTGCTGGTCTATTACAGGCATGTTATGTTCATTACTCAAACAGGCTTCAAGAAGAAATCTCAGACGAGGAATGACAGGCTGCTGTATGGATGCATGTATTTTCTGAGTCGTAACAAAATCACCATCAGTGGTACAGCCAATAGTTCCAGATACTTCAAATAATTTTTCTGATGTAAAAACACCATTCCAATCCGATATTTCATAACGGAGCACAGGATGAAAAGCAATTATATGTATATTATCCAAGCCTTTATCAATGAAATAGTTGCCGGTATAACTAATACCAGCTGAACCTGAAAAATGAGTTGAAAATTTTCCTGTCACATCCGCTTCGGCAAAAAACATGTGACCGTTTAGCTCGTATAGCTTATCACCTTCAATGCTTTCTATAGCAGTTTTCTGCTTTGAATAAGATCCTGAAAGTGCAAAACCGGGATGCGTTATGTCAACAGAAGGTTTTCTAAACGAAGTCATTACAGTAAAAGAATTTTTAGCAATCATGCCTCCCAAAAGAAAAGTATCTCTTTCTCCAAAAGCATTCTGATCCAGCATTGCTGCACCGCCCATAAGTCCGCCATTAGAAACAGCTCCAAAAGGCAATACAAGAAACGATATCTTTTCTTTTAGTGCAATTTTTACAGTCGTATCTTCGGCATTACGGGCAGAAGGGACTCCTTGAACATCTATATAAGAAAACAACCCCTGTTCACGAAGTTCATTTTCAATGGCTTTGACAATATCTTCATCAAAAGCAAACCCCTTATACTTTTGCAGCACCTTTAAAAGATACGATTCTTTTGTCCTTTTAAGCCCTGAGAATTCAAAGCCTGAAATAACGCCCTGCCGGGGTACAATTTCCTCTGCAAACATCATGAGCGAAAATAAAAAAACTGACAATATAATCATTAAAATTTTTTTCATAGAAACCCTATAATCACACAGGAATAAAATCTACCGTCTGCTCAGGTATATTTATATTTACAGCCTTTACAGTAACAGATTCGTTTAACTGCATTTCCTTTTCAGGTGTAAAATAAGTTTCTTGACCAAGTGACGGAATAACAAACTGAGGCTGCTTACCTCCGTTATCAACACAAATAGCTTCCCCCTGCCAATCAGGGTTCTGAAGCAGATAAACAAGCGTCCAATGCATATCAGTCTTACGCTCTGCCTTATGAGCCGCCTGAGAACCAGCATCACCTTCGCTTATGCGCATAAGCATTGTATCCTTATCTATTAAATCCCTACCGTCCAAAAAAGCCCTAAGCTGTTCATGGGCAATCAAATCTCCATATCGACGCAAAGGGCTTGTAACCTGACTGTACATGCCCAGTCCAAGACCACAATGCATTGCAGGAGTTACACCGACAGAACGCCGATGCATACAACGGCGAATTCTGAACTGCCCAGCAAGCCCTTCAGGAATGCTGTCTGGCAATGACGGAGCTTCCTGACTTACAAATGGGAACGGAATGTGATTCTTAAAGGCGAATTTTGCCGCCCCTTCTCCTGCAAGAAGCATCATCTCCCGAATCATTTCTGAACTTTCAGGATGAACTTCAGGCACAATATCAACTCTTTTTGTTTCAGAATCTACTGTAATATGAACTTCTGGCATCTGAATTTGAACAGCACCAGCTTTATTCCGCCGCTGAACATTTCGTTCTGCGATTTCAAACAAAGGCTTCAATTCTAGACTTTCCTTTAACTCATCAGCCTTCTGATATGTCAGTCGCTTGACATGAACCAAAGTCTTAAAGACAGAACAGTCCGAAATATTGCAATTTTCATCAAGCAGGATGCGAAACGAAAGAGCCCTACTTTCTTCTGTCAATCCAAGTGCATAATCTTCAAGAGATTCTTCGCACAGCATACGAGAAGCCCCTTCTGGTATATACAGAGTAGATCCGCGTGCACGTGCAGACTTGTCTATTGAACTGTCAGGCATGACAGTACTTGCAGGATCTGCAATATGCACCCACAGATATTTACCGTCAAACGCAACAGCATCATCAGGATCATTTGACCACTCGTTATCAATTGCCCATGCAACAGAATCCACGGCAAGCCTTTCTTCCTGTGGCGGAGAAGCAAGAGTTTCATTTGCAGACTTCATGCTAAGACCCCATCGTATCGGAAAAGGATTTCTTGTTACATTCCATATACCAGTATCCAAAAGCAGCTTATGAGCACGCTCTGGAGTTTCCTTTAAATGGGCATCATGCATGGTGCGGCTTTTATCAGTTTTTCCCAAAGCAAGGGACTCAACATCAACCATATATTTTGAATCTTCAGGCAAAAGCTTATTTTTTTTCAAACGATCTAAAAATTCTTCCCTAACTTGAGCTTCCCTGCCTTTTTCATCAGCTTTTCTTACAAGTTCGTCAATTTCTGACTGCGGACGGGGAATAAACACAATTTTTCCATCAAGCTGTTCTTTTAGGCTTTGACTAAAATAAAGAGTATTTTTCAAAGACATGAATACAGCCCATGATTCATCAGCTTTCAAGCTTCCCCTAAACAACGACGAAAGGTCTTCAAAAGAAACTGGTGCACAGGCTGTTGTTTCATCAGATTCTAAAAGTTCATAACATTCTTTTATTTGGGTAAACATCTCATTATCAGAATCCAGATTATATATATCTTTTTCCTGGCAGGCATATTTATCAGCAAAAGCAAGGACTGCTTCAAGAGAAGAAGCAGGGCCTTCATGCAATACAACAAAATCCTTTGTACGGACATTCTGAGTGCCATATACGGCAGGCTTAGTTGCAGAGGCAGCCTGGGTTCTGAATTTTATAGGATACTTACCATTCGCACAAGAGCCAGTAACAATAGCAGCTTCATTTTTATATAATATAACAGCATTTTCTTTTATTATAATATCAGCCATAAGTAAGATTATTCTAACAAAAACATTTAATGTTTACAATCCTACTATCTCGCCATAAAAAAAACACCCTCAGATTTTCATCTGAGGGTGTCCCGTCAAGACAAACTCACAAGATTATGAGTTTGCAGATGCATCGCCTTCGATTTTGTCGTAGCCGATCTGACCTGTCAAAGGATTCTTCAACCACGGAGCATCAATCTTTTCGCAAATGTTCTTTTCTTCATCCAAATCTTCTGGATTCTTAGCAAAGAACTTGCATTTCTCCATTCTTGGCTGGAAGTTAACTGTATCACCAATTTTGAATCCTTCCTTAGCAGAGGCCTGTACACGAGCAATAACGCTCTGACCTTTTGTAGCAAGGAAAAGGTGAGTTTCTGCACCAAGAGGTTCCTTGTTAGAAATCTTCATCTGCATATTATTTTCAGAAGCAGGTGAATCGCAGAAAATCAAGTCTTCTGGACGTACACCAAAGTATATATCCTTTCCGACATAAGCCTTAAGAGCTTCCTGCTGTGCAGCTGTTGGCTTAAGTTCAAAAGAACCTTCATCCACAACAATGCTGTCACCAGATTTCTTTACAGTTACAGTAAGGAAATTCATTGGAGGCGAACCAATGAATCCAGCTACGAATTTGTTAATTGGGTGGTTGTACAAGAACAGTGGCTCACCAATCTGCTGTACATGACCATCTTTCATAACAACGATTTTTGTACCCATTGTCATAGCTTCAATCTGGTCATGAGTAACATAAATCATTGTTGCCTGAAGTCTCTGGTGCAATGCAGCAATTTCGCCACGCATTGTCACACGGAGCTTTGCATCAAGGTTAGAAAGTGGCTCGTCAAACAAGAATACTTTCGGATTACGAACAATAGCACGGCCTACAGCAACGCGCTGTCTCTGTCCACCAGAAAGTGCCTTAGGCTTACGATCCAAATACTGAACCAATCCCAAGCTCTTGGCAGCTTCATCAACACGGCGCTTAATCTCAGCCTTATCCATTTTGCGGATTTTAAGACCGAATGCCATGTTGTCATATACTGTCATGTGCGGATACAAAGCGTAATTCTGGAATACCATAGCGATATTTCTGTCCTTTGGCGGAACATCATTCATAAGTTCGCCATCAATGTACAGTTCACCTTCGCTGATATCTTCCAGACCAGCAACCATGCGGAGAGTTGTTGACTTTCCACATCCAGAAGGACCTACGAATACACAGAAGTCCTTGTCTTCAATAGTGATATTGGCATTCTGAACGGCACGAACATCGCCGTCATAAATCTTACCAATACCCTTCAGTTCTACCTTTGCCAATTTGGCCTCCCAAGGGGTTATATTATGGTTATCATTATATGACCACAATGTCGTGTTGTCAAATTTTTTTTTGCTTTTTTGTAATTATTTTTGCGATTTATAAAAGAAATACTTTCCAGATCTCATCGCGCCGACATTGGATGAAGAATCGCTTACGTCAATTCTAGTACCCATAGTCTTGTTGCGCCAGTTTGTCTCATCCTGTGTAATGAACCAGTCGTCTTCATCATCAAAAGAAATGCTTACAATGTTAGGACAGTTCACAAAAGCATTTTTATGAATGCTTTCCACAGAACTCGGAATAATTACAAGGACAATATCCTTACGGTTTCTGTAAGCCCCATACCCAATTGTCTTTGCATCGTCAGAAATATCCGCAGAACCTGTCAAGGCAAAAGAGGAAAATGAGAACAATACGCACAAAAAAGAAACTAATTTTACTTTGTTTTTAAAGCTAATCATAAGTGACCTCCTTCTGCTAAACTCATCAACCTTCATGCATGCAGTAGAGCCTGCAAAACTCTCGGTTCCTATACATATTATACTACAAATTACATAAATTTCCCAAAGAAATTTTACGCAATCCTGTCGAATTTTCCCCTACGTTGCATGTACACATACACACCTATACAGATAAACACAGAAAGTAAAGAACCAAGGGGTGCTGCAAGTCCCATGGCATACAAAGTCTTAGGAAAATACAAGGATGCAAGGTATGCTCCAGGAATTCTCACTGCAATAATAGAACAAACATTATGCACAAAAGATACCATGGAAAAGCCGAAAGAACTGAAAAATCCGCTGAAAGGAAAATGAATTCCAGCCGCAAGGCAGTCAAAGACATAAGTTTTAAGATACTGCGTACCAAGCTCTACGACAGTCTTGTTATCTGTAAATAGAGAAAGCACAGGGCGAGAAGCAAACTGGAAGATAATTGCAAAAACACCGCCAATACTAGCTGCCATGACAGAGCCTGCAACAAGAGTCTTTTTTGCCCTTCCGAATTCTCCAGCCCCTATGTTCTGGGCAGAAATAGAAGAAACAGCAGAAAGCATGGTAGAAGGAACAAGAAATAAAAAGCATATTATCTTTTCTACAATGCCTACAGCAGCGGCAACATCCACTCCCCTACGGTTTGCAATTACTGTAATAATCAGAAAAGAAATCTGTACAAAACCATCCTGAACGGCAATAGGAAGCCCTATTACAAGCATCTGCGAAAAATAGCCGTCACACAATGAAAAATCCTTTTTTGTAAGATGAATGCCCATGTCAAATTTCTTAATGGCAACAAAGGCACATAAAACGCTGAAAGCCTGAGCAAGCACTGTTCCATAAGCTGCTCCTGCAGCTCCCATCTTAAACATACCCATAAAAACAAAATCAAGGACAATATTCACAACACATGCAATGGCAATAAAGAACATAGGGCTTTTAGAATCCCCCATGCCACGGAATATAGAACTAATTATATTATAGGCAATTATGAAAGGAATGCCAGCAAAACATATTCTAAGATAACTCTTAGTTTCTTCTACAGATTCAGCAGGAGTGGACATAAGAGTTACAATAACAGAAGAAAATAGTAAAAGGATAACAGTCGCAGCTAAAGCTACACACATAAAAAGAATTACAGTACAGCCTATTATACGCGAGATTTTCTTAGACTCCCCTGCCCCAACCGCACGGCTAATCATTACAGTAGTTCCCGTAGCCAAGCCCACTATTATCACCGTAACCATGTGCATTATCTGAGAACCTATTGCTACAGCAGAAATAACATCAGCCCCGTTATACTGACCTGCAATAAACAAATCCGCAAGACCATATAAAGTCTGTAAAAAATATGAAAGCAAAAAAGGAAGTGAAAAAAGAATAATATTTTTTGAAATACTGCCTTTTGTAAGATTATACGTCATGAGCAGAATATAGCACAAAAAGGAATTAAAAAAAAGAAGTCCTGCAACATAATATAAAGCAGCACATCCGCTTGACTTACAAAGATATGCTCCTATGATATTTTTCAATAGCATTACGCAAACCAAGAACCACATTTTTGCAGAAAAAAGACATAAAAAAAGGGAACTACTAAGAAGTAGTTCCCTTTCAGGTTGCGGAGAACCTGACTTGAACAGGCACAGCTCTCGCCACTAGCACCTCAAGCTAGCGTGTCTACCAATTCCACCATCCCCGCATCTCGAATGTGACTATACTATACACTTCTGACAGAATTGTGTCAATAGCCAAATATAAATTTTTTAAATAAATTCCTTAAATTTTATAAAAGTCTGGCTATTCTCTTTACATTCTCAGATGCACTTGAAATATTCTCCGTTGTCTGACTGAAATTTTCAATACCGTTTGAAATCTGCTTGATTGTAGAATAAATCTGTTCATGCGAAGCAGAAAGCTGTATTATAAAATCCGTTATGTCATTACTGCTTTTTGCAGTCTCTTCCGAGGATTTCTTTATGCTGGCAAACTGTCCCTGCAATGATTTTATGTTCTTATATCCAGAAGAAACGTTTTCTGCCCCCTTCTCGCTTAAAAGTATGAGGGAATCCGAGGCACTTTGAATTTCTGTAATTTTATCTTTAATTTCCTTTGTTCCATCAATAATGTTATCAGAAAGGCGACGGACTTCAGTTGCAACTATATGGAAGTTCTTGCCGTATTCTCCTGCACTGCTGGCTTCAAGTTCCGCATTAAAAGCAATTATCTTTGCCTGAGAAGCTATTTCATTAATAAGGCTGACAACTTCCCATATATTATCAATCTTACTTCCCAAATCCTTTATGCCGGCAATAGTCTGCTTATTGCTCTCTATTACAGCAAGCAGCTCCTTTATATTTCTGTCAAGATATTCAACACCAACAATAACATCTTCCTTTGCCTTTTCAGAAATTTCAGACACCTTTTGAAGTTTTTCCTTTATACTCAAAGAAAGATTATTAGTATCCTCAATGGTAGAAACAATCTCTTTAACAGCAGTACTCTGCTCCACACTGGTAGCAGCAGACTCTTTGGTTGCCACCGCCAGATTCATTGTTTCTATGTATAATTTTTTACCTATGAATTTTTCCGTTTCCCTGATTTTTTTTACCAACAGGGAATACGTCACATAACAAACTCCACCAGTAAGGATTCCCGCTACAAGACAGTCCCGAATAAAAATATTCAGCAAATTTCCAGAAGCCCTGCCCAGCAAAAGACCAATAGGCACAGTAATCATATTAAGTATGGAAATATACACACATGCCGTTATTGCCACAGAAAGAGTCTTTGACAAATCATTGTTTATATGAAGACCTACTTCATGCAAGACATTCACCATCAGGACTTTCTTTATTCTGAACACAGTCAGACTGTAGCATATATACCCTACACCCACTGACTGAGCTACAATAATAATAAATAAAAGAGGATTTATTTTTTCATAGCCGACCAAAGATTCTACAACAACCGTTGAACTGGAACCAAGCAAGAAACCAATTCCCTCACTAATAGCGATTACAATATCAAACGTCTTAAAGGCCTTAATGCATTTAAAAGCCTCTTCTTCTGACATTTTCTTACCACTTTTTTTTGCAGAGGCAGTAATTGCTTCAAACGGAGAAATAATTCTGTGCTCTATAATACAGACGACAATTATTAAAAAACCTGTTATCATTACAGTTGGAATGCAACCTGTAATGATGATTTTTGGGGTGCGATAAATAAAACAATAATGAAAAGTGCGAAGAAAAAATACACCGCAATATGTTAAGGAAATAACATATTTTAAGAAACTTCCGTAAATATTCATATTAAAATTATAAAATTCAAATTTTTAAGTTGTCAATAATAATATAAAAAAAAGCTCCGCATACCTGCTATATGGTAATACGGAGCTTCCGACAGCAGTTTAGAATGCAGCCAAAGTGCGATTAATTCGCTCTATACTCTTTTCGACTCCAAGAATAAGAATTGAACCAATAAGAGGTGGAGAAACACGGCTTCCTGTTACAGCCATGCGGATAGGCATCATAAAGTCGCCAAGCTTAATGCCAAGTTCTTCTGCAAACTTCTTTGCCAAAGCTTCGCTTGCCTCATGGTCAAGCTCAGGCAACTGCTTTACAAAGTCAACAGCCTTTGCAAGGACTTCCTTTGTCTTTGCCTCATCAAGCTTTTTAGGAATAATGTCTGTCTTTGCAGGAACAGCTGGCTCTGTAAACAGGAAGTGAACCATTTCTGCAGCATCACACAAGAAATGCAGACGCTCTTTAATGAGCGGCATAAGCTTCATCAGACTTTCTTTTACCTGTGCAGAACTCATGTTCATGTTCTTGTCTACACATACTGGCTCACCGTCATCTCCAAGAGCAACACCAGAATATTCTGGTCCAACCTTAGGCTTTGGCTGAGGATTATCAGGATTAATTTCAAGAGTTGCATCTCCAGTACCTGTAATGAATGGAAGAGTCCATTTGTACAGCTCTTCATCAGAAAGCATACGAATGTACTGACCATTGTACCATTCAAGCTTTTTATAATCGAATACGGCAGGAGCTTTGTTCAAATGCTCCAATTTAAAGTTCTTTGCAAGCTCTTCAAGAGTATACATATCACGGCCGTCTTCATAAGAACAACCAAGCAGTGCAACATAGTTTACAATTGCCATTGGCAGATAGCCTCTTGCACGGAATTCGTTAAGGCTTGTAGAACCGTGGCGTTTTGAAAGCTTTTTACCGTCAGAACCATTTACCATAGGAAGATGGCAGAATTCAGGATGCTGCCAGCCGAAAGAACGGTACATCTGGACATGAAGAGGTGTAGAAGGAATCCATTCCTGAGCACGCATTACGTGAGAAACATGCATCAAATGGTCATCAACAATATTTGCAAGATGATATGTAGGGAATCCGTCTGATTTTAACAGAATAGGATCAGGAGAAATGTCCTCATTCTTCCATACAATGTCACCAAGAAGATGATCAGAAAACTTTGTTTCACCTTCAAGAGGAACCTTAAGGCGGATAACATAAGGAAGCCCTTTTTCAAGATTTGCCTTTACTTCTTCAGGTGTAAGCAGGCGGCAGTGGCGGTCATAACCAGGAGCCATCTTATTTTCTGTCTGAATTTTACGGATTCTTTCAAGACGCTCTGCATCACAGAAACAGTAGTAAGCCTCGCCTTTTTCTACCAATTCCTGAGCATATTTCTTGTAAAGATCGAAACGTTCGCTCTGAACATAAGGACCAAAATCGCCGCCCTTATCGCCGCCTTCATCCCAATCAATACCGAGCCATGCCATTGTATCATACAAATTCTTTACATATTTTTCATCGTAGCGGGTGCGGTCTGTATCTTCCAGACGCAAAATAAATTTTCCGCCCTTAGAACGTGCAAAAAGATAGTTAAAAAGTGCAGTTCTAACACCACCGATATGCTGCATTCCTGTTGGAGAAGGTGCATAGCGGACTCTTACTTCATCAGACATTATAATACCTCTAAAAAATGATTAAAATATTATAGTGATATGTACCAATTTACTCAATAGATAGAAAAGAGACATAAAGCTATGCACGGAAATAAGCAGTACGCCACTCGCGACTCATTCTGGTTTCGGCTTCACTTCTATTTTCAAACTCAGTTTCCTTTTCCGCACCGTTTTGACACACTCGCAAAAAATATTTCCCGTCAGAACAAGAAAATTCTCGAAAATCGCCACCCGAAGCAAAACCAAAGCATACAATCTCATTATTTTCAAGCTTTGAAAGCCATTCATCAATATGCACGCTATGAACATCATAGTTCTTTATGCGGTGGTCATTATTCTGAACATAAAACACGACCGCCCCGCCAGACAAAACAGGCTGATTAGATTTGAAAGCATCTTTTTCAAACACACAAAAAAGGAAAACACCCAAAAACAGTAGAGAAAAGAAAGCATCTTCTACAAGTGATGGTATTAATTCTTTTTTTATATGGTTATCTCCATCAGCACCAACAAAAATAGTTATCTGCCTGCCATTGTAATAATTATGAAAAAAATGAAACATAATAAGGTCTGTGCTACCAACAAGTTTACGTCCATCTATTTCGTACTCATAATAAACAACAGTATGTCCATGCCTTCCTGTATATCTAGTTTTAGTAACAGTCGCAGTAACTTCAGAATGATTACACAAAAGTTTTATATGTCCTATTACCATGTAAACACAAAAAGCACACAGTAAAGGAAACAGTATAATGCAAAAAATCCTTTTAACAGGTTCCCAAAAATCTTTTTTTTCTACCACCGAGAGCAACTCCTTACACTTGCCAGAATTTTTTTGTAACTTAAAATTACATCGATGTGTTTATATTTTTAGATTATGCAAGAGCAAAATCACTGCAGTTTTACAAGTATACAAGAGCGAAAGCTTCGCAGGAAAAGATTGCGCTAGTGTATACAGTTTTCTGCATCCTCCTCTCCTTTGCCCCTGTCTGTGCGTTGTGCAGACGGGGTTTTTTATAACGCATTCTTTTGACAAACAGCTTTACATTCCATACAAAGAATACACTCCGTTCCATTTTTACGTTTTCTTGAATTATCGGTAATCTTTACATTCATAGGGTAAATTTCTCCACATTCACCGTAAATCTATTATTTTATCCAGTTAATATTCTATTATGTTCTCTAAATTTTTTGAAAGACTCTTACACGGGGATACGCATAAAATTTCAATAACAAATTTGACAAGTTTTGAACCTTTTTCTCTCCATGGAGAGAGTAAGTCCTCCTCATGGAGAGGCTCTCTCTCCACCACGATGTTTAAAGGTGTCTCCGCCTACTGGAGACACCCTGTCTCCAAGGGGGTGGAGATAAAGTATCTCCGACAATTTATTCCCGACATTTTGAAAAAAATTAAAAAATCAAGTTTAATCTACATTTTGCTTCAAAAAAATATGTTATTGTTATATACAGATAAGGCAAAAGAACTTGTCTGAGGAATTATTATGAAAATACAAGCGTGACGTTCTTTCGATAAGCCGAAAACGAAAGAACTTATAAAAAATGCCTGCAAATTTATTGCAGTAAATCTACAGGCTACAAAAAGATGTGCATCTTCTCGTTACTGATTATGAAGATACCACATCAGACCGTTCGGGGTCAATTGCTTAAAAACTTAAAAATAACTTACAAAAGGTGGTATTATTATGAATGATAAAACAAACAAACTTTCAGACACAGTGAATGTAACTATGCACACACTCACTCTTTCGGACAAAACTGTTTCTTATGCAAAAGTAAAAAGAAATACAGCTTTTATAGGAAATATTATTTCAAAAATTCTTGAACATAATAAAGTTTTGGACAGGGAAACTTTACTGTATTCTGCAGGTCTTTTTAGAAATGCAATTCTGGAACTTCTAAAAGACGGAAAAGCTGTTGATTTACTTGAAATGGGAATCCTGTACATAAAACCAAACGGCAGCATTGATTCTGCTGTGCCAGGCATTGAGGATGTTCCAGAAATGACGCTCTCCTTTACTCCAAGTGACATGGCTCTGGATGCTGTTAAAAATGTAACTGCTGGTGCAGATGTGTCCATATCAAATGAACCTGCTTTGGAAAGCCTGTTTAATATCCATACAAAACATGAAGGTTCAGAACTTTCAATAGGACATTCTGCCCGTATTACAGGTAAGCGTTTGAAAATTGCAGGCAATGAAATGGAAACAGGTCTTTATCTTGCTTCTTGTTCGGAGAATGGAATTTATGACAATGATTCCTCTACGTGGACGGCTCTTGGAGCTGAGAACATTGTGGATAACACTAATACAAACATTCTTTTCAACATACCAAATGACATTACTGCAGGAAACTATAGATTGATTCTTAAAACTGCGTATGGTTCTGGTTCCCGCATAAATAAAACTGTCCGCACTGGTGTTTATAGTGAAATCGTTTCGATAGCATAATATTAAGTTCTCAAACTTTCCACATGAAAATACCAGAGAAGCCTTGTGAAACATGTGGGGTTATCGGCTAAAAAAGCCTTATGCCGCATGTTTCAAGACCCTCTGGTAAAACGGCAGGAGTTTTTTATAGAAATTGTCTGCAAGCTCTATCTGCTTTTTGCATGTGGGAAGTTTGAGTTATGGAAATAAAGCGGAATACAATACAAAACTTTATCCGCGAGAATCGTTAATTATTTAGTAGTACAAACTTGCAGAAGAAATGAATCTTGCAGACATTCAGACTGCCGAGCGGCAGTTAAAGGCTGTCAGCATTTATGATTATTTTTAATCCATCGGATGAAATTAAACAGCTGTGCTGGAAAATTGGAAAGCCTGTTTCTGTATTAAAAGAATTTTTATAAGGAAACAGAGGCTCTCTGAAACTGTGAAGTTCTTTCTGTTTCCTTATGAAGATTAATTGTCTTTACAGTTTCCAGCTTACTGCTTTTTTGCGGGAATCTATGAAGCGTGCGTAAATGCCTCCAAGCTTTACAAGGTCTTCATGCTTTCCCTGTTCTGCAATTTTTCCGTTGTCAAGAACAAGAATCTGGTCTGCATGGCGTACAGTTTTAAGCCTGTGGGCAATCATAATCACAGTCTTTTCTTTTGTAAGCTCTGTGATTGCTGTCATGAGGTCGCGCTCATTTTCCGGGTCAACATTTGCAGTTGCTTCATCAAGAATGATGATTGGTGCATCCTTCATGATTGCGCGTGCTATTGATATTCTCTGCTTTTCGCCACCGGAAAGACTTGCACCACCTTCACCGATTACGGTATCGTAACCATTTGGAAGTGCTGAGATAAACTCGTGGCATGAAGTTTTTTTTGCTGCTGCAATGACTTTTTCAATAGGAGCGTCTGGCTCTCCAAAGCGAATGTTGTTTGCAATTGTGTCGTGGAAAAGATAAACGTTTTGGAACACAAAGCTGAAATTCGACATGAGGCTGTCCATGCTGTAATCTCGTATGTTTTTGCCCCCGAGCGTAACTTCTCCAGAGTCCACATCCCAAAAGCGTGCAAGAAGATGACACAGTGTTGTTTTTCCCCCTCCAGATGGTCCTACTATTGCTGTTGTTGTGCGTTCTGGAATTGTAAGGGATACACCATTGATGATTTTCTTTTTATCATAGGCAAACTCAATGTTTTTTGCAGTGATTGCAAGTGATTTCTGAGGCATGCTTGCTTCACTAGAATTGCCTTCGATATCCATTGTGGGAACTGCAAGAATTGCTTCTGCTTTTTTTACTGCTATGTCTATTATGCGAAGGAGTGCCGAATAGTTTCCACCGCTTTCCATTGCACTGAAAAGCATGAATGAACATATCAGCATGATTGTGCTGTTTGCAAGAAGCATTGTGCCGTTCAAGTAAAAGAAAATTGAAGCGAGCATGATTGTAACGCCAGAAAGTTTTGCAACAATGCTTTGTATGGTTGAAATTGGAATGCAGCGCAATTCCATTTTAAGGCACATATCTCTGCAACGGTCAATTACTGCGTTTAATTCTGTGCTGCGTTTTCCTGTAATGTTGTATGCCCTCACTTCCGCAATTCCCTGAATGTATTCCAGGATTTTTGAAACCTGTTCAGTGTCAGCTTTGTCTTTATCTACAGAAATGGAACGGACAGAAAGACGCATGAAAATATTTACAAACTGAAAAAGTCCAAAACCTGCAAGAGCAATCAATGCAATGCGCCAGTCAAAAAAGAAAATCATCACAATAATAAGAATGGAATCAAGTAGACCTTGCATTACCAGCATTACGGCACGAGTTGCGACATCTCCCAAAAGTTCCATGGTGTTTGTTGTTACGCTTGTAATTTGCCCGAGTGAGTTTTCATTAAAGTATCCCATTGGGATGTAGCGTAAGTGTTCTGCAATTTCAATGCGCTTTTTTGCTGCTGTTCTGTATCCGCCTTCTGTCTGCCACATAGACATGTTTTTCTTTGTGATGATTGCCGCAATCAAACTTAATGTCATGATTGCAAATGAAAGCAGGATTGTTTTTGCAGTAAAAGGTTCTCCATCTTTTATGGTGGCAATCAGTCCTTGAATCATTACGGCAACGGCGGCAATTCTCAGTGCCATGAAAAATGAATTGAATATTCCGATTACAATTGCAGAATAGAATTTGTTACGGTTTTCTTTGTCACAGAAATTAAAAAATCTTCTTAAAATCTCGAACATTATGCTACCTCGCTGGTATCTTTTGAAGAAATGTGTGCTTCCCACATGGACTTGTATAATCCATCTTGTGCAAGAAGTTCCTCGTGTGTTCCCTGTGCATCAATTACACCATCTTTTATGACTACAATTTTATCTGCATCCTGAATTGTTGAAAGTCTGTGTGCAATTACAATCAGGGTCTTTCCTTTTACAAGATGAGATACACCTTCCTGTATTATTGCTTCGTTTTCTGGATCGGTGTATGCTGTTGCTTCATCAAGAATGACGATTGGTGCATTTTTCATCATTGCACGTGCAATGGCAATCCTTTGCCGTTCGCCACCAGAAAGATGTGTACCGCTACCGCCTACTATTGTGTCAAAACCGTTTTCAAGCGACATGATAAAATCGTAGCATCCGCTCTTGCGTGCAATTTCTTCTACTTCTTTATCAGTTGCGTCTGGCTTTCCTAGTCGTATGTTCTCACGAACGCTCAGATCAAATAAAAAGTTATCTTGGCTTACATAAGCAACTCGGCGGTTGTATTCTTCGAGTGAAAGGTTTTTGATGTTTACTCCGCCAATTTCTACAGAACCTGAATCCGTATCCCAAAGAGAGGCGATAAGGCGTGCAATCGTAGACTTTCCGCTTCCGCTTGGGCCAACAAGTGCTGTGTAAGAACCGTCTGGCAGTGAAAGGTTTATGCCGTGCAAAATTTCTTTTTTAGTTTCGCCTTCAATATTTTTATGATAGCTGAAACGCACGTCTTTTAGTACGATTGAGTTGTCGCGTGGGGTTTGTGTGTTTTTCTGAGGACGGTCAAGTTCTTTCATGTCCATAATTCCACCGACTTCGCCAAAAATTACACCAGCTTTTGCAATGTCGTCATGATAAGAATAGACTGTGAGGAGCGGTGCAATAACGCTCATTGAAAGAATGATGATTGTAATAAAATCTGTTGCGGATAAAGTTCCTTTCATGAAGAGATATCCGCCAATCGGAAGAACTGTAACCAGTGTAGACGGTGCAATGACAAATGCTATTGTAAAAGGCCAGATGCAGTCACGCATCCATTCTACAAAGCAGTCAGAACCTTCTTTTGCTGCTACTACAAATTTTTCATAAGATGATTTGGATTTTCCAAAGGCTTTGATTACTTCAATTCCGTTTATATATTCTACCGCGGTGTCGTTTAGTACTTTTGTTTTTTCAATTGCATTCTGAAACCTCTCACTCATGTTTACCATCATAAAACATGAAGCGAGCATTCCTACAGGAAGTGTGATTAATGAAGCAAATCCCATGCGCCAGTCAATCCTGAAAAGATAGGCAAACATTACGATTGGAAGCAAAAGGTTTGAAGTCCATTCTGGAACGATATGTGCAAGAGTTGTTTCCATGCTGTCAATCCGTTCAATCAAAATGCTTTTCAATGTACCAGATTGTAAATCAATCACGTTTCCGAGAGGAACTCTGGCAAGTTTGTCGCACAAGTTTTTGCGGATGTTTGCAAGAACATTGAATGTGGCTACATGACTCATTGTGGTTGAAATCATGTGGAAGATTGCATTTCCCACCCAGAATGCGGCAGTAATTGCACATTCTTGGAAATAGATATTCCATTCACGGACACCATCTAGAAGTTTTTTTACGATGTCTGCAATCAGAATGTAAGGGGCTAGTGAACAGGCTACGCAGAGAATTGCAAAGAAAACACTTGCGTAGTACATGGGGCGTTTTGTGCCTGCAAAGGTAAAAATCCACGAAAGAAGTGATTTTTTTGAGTGTGTACGGTCTTTTTCCATCGTACGTCCTCCATAAAGTTACGTTATTGATATTTGTTAGATTCTGCTAACTATTAAACTGTAACTTTATTTATTCTGTAGCTCTACCAAAAGACGCTATATTTTTAACACTTTTCGCTCAAATTTTTTCGGAGCAATTAAAACTCCATCTGCTTTGAAAAATCCTTTGGTAAAATTCCAAACTTTTTTGAAAATGCTACAGAAAAATGACTCATGTTATTGTAGCCAGATTTTTGTGCTGCTTCTGAAACAGAAAAGTTGTGTTCTTTTATAAGATGTGCTGAATATTCCAACCGTTTTTCCTGAACATAGGCATGAAGAGATGTTCCGTAAAGCGTTCGGAAATTTCTGTTCAGTTTGCTTATGCTCATGCCAAGATTTTCTGCAACAGATTCTGCATTGTAGTTTTCGGCAGGCTTTCTTTGAATTTGTTCCCTAAGGATTTCAATGCGTTCAATATCATTTTTATTTGGAAGCGATTTACGTTTTATTTGACCTGTCCGATTGTAAGCAATTCCATAAAGCACAAGAGCTGTAAGCTCTGTCATTTTGCCCTCAAGATAAACACCCTCATATTCCTTAAAGCGTTCAGAATTGTCAATTTCCGACAGTATTCGGTACATGTCGCTTGTTATTGTTGTTTTTGTTACATGTGTCATAAACTGACTTTCAAGTTCATGAATGTCTTTAGCAGAAAAATATTTAGAAAGAATCTGCCTGAAAAATGAAGTCGGCATTTGTAAACTTTTGAACTTAAACTTAGTGTTGGCAGGATAATTCATTCCTGTTTGATAGTCATTATTTCTGAAGACACAGACTTCTCCGCGTGACAGCTCAACTTCTTCATAAGTGTTTACAGATTCTTTTCCTTTTGGCCTGTGATGAAAGTGCCATTTTATGTCTTGATTCAGAGTAAACATAAGTTGTACTTCATCCCGCCCAGAATTGTCAGGTTCTTCTGCATTAATGTTTTTTGAAAAACAGATATTCCAACTGCGGTAAATAATGTTCTGTTGCTCTTTTAGAAAATTTATATGTATTGAGCCAAGAGAATCTGGAAATTCATTTTTATCTATATAGTTGTCAAAATGAATGTTAACTTCTTTACCTTCAATAAAAATTCTTTTATTTTCGTTCATTTTGCGGCAATAGTCTCCCTAGCTATTTTATTTTTGTTTTGAATAATAATAGTTAGCTATTACTAATAAGATGATAGAGGTTGTAATATTTATTGTCAAGCCTTGAATGAGCGAGAATGAATGCGAATTGTAATAATGAAAGAATTGTGCCATAATGAAAACAGTATGACTGTATTTTTTGATTTAGATAGAACATTGATGAACTTTGAAATTGGCGAAGACATGGGAATTAAAGCTGTTTTCGAAAATTATAGAGATGAATTAAAGATGCCTTATGATGAGTTTCGTTCCACTTGGAAAGTTGTTGCCCAGAAGATTTTTGATGAATATTCTGCAGGACTTCATACTTTTGATGAGCAGCGTCATCTTCGTGTAAAAAAAATGTTTGAGCTGAATGGAACTCTTCTGGATGATAACGGAATAGAAGAACGCTTTAAAGTTTACTGGTCAAATTATGAAAAAGGTGTAGGGCTTTTCCCTGATGCATTGGGTATTTTGGAAAATCTAAAAAAACATAATATTCCAACCGGGCTCATTTCAAACGGTGATACTTCCAATCAGCGTTGGAAGCTGAACAAAGAAAAGCTTACGGATTATTTTGATCCGATAATTATTTCTGGTGAAGTTGGAGTAAGCAAGCCTGATTTACGTATTTTTGAAATTGCACTTGAAAAAGCTGGTGCAAATAAAGAAACTTCCTGGTATGTCGGTGACAGTCCTGTTCATGACATTGAGCCTGCATTAAAGTTTGGCATGAACGTAATCTATCTTAACCGGAAGCTTGATGCAAACGAACTGATTTGCCATAAAGAAAAGCCCACTTACATTGAAGTGGGCTCACTTGATAAGGCTTGGAATTATTTAGAAACTATTTTTTCTTAATAGGAATCCAGATTGCACTGTGGTAATCGTCAGAAGACATGTCGCCTTCGCAATCGTACCATTCTATGCTTGCGTTACCTGCAATCTCATAATCTGGATTGCCAGGAAGCCATTCCTTAAAGATTTTTGTGTTTGTATACTGCAGTGCTTTTGGAATTGCTCCGTAGCAGTCAAAGACAGCCCTGTCACACTTTGGCAGGGGTATTTTCTGCATAAACATTCTTTGCATACTTTTCGCAAATCTTGTTCCAAAACTTTGGAATTTCTGTATAAGCTGTTTCATTGTCAAAGGTTTCCTGAAAGCCAATTACTTTTAACGGGAACCTTGTCTCAATTCTGTAATCCATGTGATTACCTCCTTGAATAGAAATTTTGATGTTCAAAGGAAAAAATGTCTTTATAGAGGCACCATTACGGACTTGTGACGGACTTGCCCCATGAAAGCGTGCAAAAGCTTTTGTAAAAGTTTCTGGAGTTTCATAGCAGTAACGGAATGCAATGTCGATTATTTTATCTTCTGTCTTTTGAAGGTCTATTGCTGTCTTATACAGTCTGCGGTTACGGATGTACTCGCTCAAACCATAGCCTGTCATCAATGAAAAACCTTTCTGTAAAAAGAATGAAGACATATACACCTGTTTTGCAACATTCTGCGCACTGATGTTTTCTTCAAGGTGCTTCTCCATGTAATCGATAGCTGTCCGAATGCATGTCAGCCACTCCATCTTGTCACCTCCGTTTCCTTGATGATTTTATTCTACGCAATTTCAGAAGACAAATCCTGTCATTTTATGTTCACTTTTGTCTTTCAAGATAAAGTTCTACCAGCTTCCTACAACTTTCGCAGCATATAAACTAATTCCTGGAAGCCACTTGTTCGTGAATTGAATCCTTTAGGATTTCGTCCAATTTCTTCAAAGCCTAAACTGTGATACAAGGATAATGCTCTTTTGTTTTCTGCAACAACATCCAATTCCAATTGTTCGTATCCTGCTTCTTTGGCACATTTAATGCATGCGTTTGTAAGTGCTTTTCCCAATCCAAGTCCCCAGTATTCTTTTAAAATACTTATGCCGAATTCGGCTCTATGCTTTAGCTTATATTTTTTACCAACGGCTTCAATTCCAGCACTTCCAACGACTTTTCCATCTACAATGGCTACGATTTCTATTTCATTTGGACTTTCAGTTTTGTCTTTTAAAAACTGAGCTTTCTGTTCCGCATCATAACTGTTTTCATCTGGATATGATAATAGAAAATCTGTCTCAGCATGAGTCTGATTAAAAGTTTCAAACACAGCCCGTCCGTCTCCTTCTTCTCCGTTTCTGAGCAAAGCTTCTTTCCCATTTTTCAAAATAATTTTCTGATTATATTTCATTTTTTTCTCTCAAAGAGTTTTATCTGTTTTGATTATTTGACTGTTTATTGCCTTCCAGTCTGCACATCTTTTGTAATTTTGATTTGGAAACTCACAGTCTTGATTCCATGGACGGTCAAAGACCATGACTTTTAAATCTGGCAGATGATTAAAAAATTTAAATGCAGACGGTGAATCTTCTATAGCGTAATCAAAATGCATTTTATAGTAATCTTCAAGTTCAAGACTGAACGTGCTGCCTTTTATGAAATTCTCTCTGCCATATTTATTAAGGCAGAATAATTCAATGCGTGCAAGATTGTGTTGGTTAAGCCATTCACGCGAAGCTTCATAAGAGCTGGATGGACGGCCTGTTATTATTTTTACGTCATGTCCTTTGTCAATCCAACTGTTGATTGTTTGAATTGCACCAGGTGTTTCTTCATAAGATAAAAGAACATCTGGAGTGTGTCCTTTAATCATCATTTCTTCATACTGTTCGTCATTCAGTGAAAATGATTTTTGCAGATTAAAAAACTTTATTTGCTTGTATGGAATGTCCAAGTTAAAAAGTTCTGCTGCAAGTTTAGAAAAATAACGAGCCGTCTCGCAAAGACAGTCATCAAAATCTACGTAAATATTCATTATTATCTCTCCTCAAAAAATTCTATCTGTTCCCCAAGTGGACCATAACAAAATGCCATTCTTATAGGATATTCTGGTTTTGATGGAATGACTTTATCATTAGGTTCAATGAAAACTTCATAACCTGCAGATTTTACTTTAGCTGCAATTCCGTCCACATCGTCTGTCAGAAGTGCAAAATGTCGGATTGCACCAAGGCCGTGTTCTCCTTCTGCACCAGTAAATATTTCAATCAAACCGTTTCCTGTGTCGATCATTATTCCTTTTGGCCACTCACGGCAGATTTTCATCCCTAAAATGTTGATATAAAAATCCCTTACCTTAAGAAGTTCTGCTTTTGTTCCACACTTCATGGAAATGTGATGTATTCCTTTTATCATTTTAATCCTCATTCATTTACAAATAAGCCGCATATCTTTATATTTTTGAGTTCGTTCTTTAAAGCCAAGTTTTTTATACAGCACATAGCCTTCTTCTGTCGCTTTTAAGTCTATTCGGCATAACTTTTTTTCTTTCGCATATTCAATAAGTTCCTTCATAAGACGTGTGGCTACTCCCTGTCCGCGATATTCTTGTTCTGTAAATACATTGAGAACTTCTCCTTCTAATCCGTTGAGTAGGGCGAGGTTAGCAGGTTTTTCTATGATTAATAAGTAGGCTGTTGCTACAAGTCGAGTTCCAGTTCTTGCTACAAAAGCAATAAGATCTTTGCCGAGTTTTCTTTCAAAATAATTCGGTAACTGCTGTTCCATGGCATTCCGTTCATATTCGCTGATAGAACCGTAATCATCTATCATATAGGCAATTCTGAGGCGGATAAGTTCTGGAATATCTTCTTTTTTTGCGGTATCAAATACTAAGTTATTCATAAAATCTAAATACATCATAATCTTTGCAGTAAGTTGTGTAAACAGGGATGTAAGTAATTATGCTAGATGTATAAAATGCCAGAAAATGATAAAATAAGTAAAGATTTTGTGAGGTAAGCCAGGTATGAGAGTTCTAGGAACGCAAACAATTGAGACGGAGCGATTGATTCTGCGCCGGTTTGAATACACGGACATTGATTCAATGCTAAAGAATTGGATTTCCGATGAAAAGACTCAATGGGATTACGGAGAGCCATACTACCCAACTCCAGAAGCGGTGCGGAATTTATTTGATACAAAGTATATTGTTTCGTATTCAAAAGATGATTATTACCGCTGGGCAGTTATAGAAAAAGAGTCGAACGAATGCATTGGGCAAATCGCTTATTTTACGATGGACACAAACAACCAGCATGGCGAGATTGAGTATGTTATCGGCCCAGCGTTCCAAGGAAAAGGATACGCCACCGAGATGACAAAAGCGGTCATCGCCTTTGGCTTTGAAAAAATCAACCTACATAGAATTGAAATTGACTGCCGCACGGAAAACGAGGCATCGCGAAGAGTCATCGAAAAATGCGGTCTGACTTATGAAGGAACCTTCCGTGATTTTTTCTGGCGCAAAGACCATTATGAAGGAAGAATGGTATTCTCTATATTGAAAGAGGAGTATAAGGAAAAGAAGAGGAAATGATGGAAGGACATGATGGCAAATATAATAACTGGAATCAGAATAGTTATTAGTGTAGTTCTGTTGTTTTGTCCTGCATTATCTCCAATTTTTTATGCACTGTATCTGATTGCAGGATTATCTGATATGATAGATGGTACTGTGGCAAGGAAAACTGGTACGGTCAGCGAGTTTGGTTCAAAGCTGGATACGATTGCAGATATCGTATTCGTAATGGTCTGCCTGATAAAAGTGCTTCCTATATTAGATATTCCAGTCTGGCTCTATATATGGATTGCTATCATCGCATTTATTAAGATGGCGAATATCGCAGTAGGATATATCCTGCATAAAGAGTTTATATCGGTGCATTCCATGCTAAACAAGATAACTGGAGAACTGCTGTTCGTATTTCCGCTGACGTTGGAATTCATAGATTTGAAGTACAGTGCCACAGTTGTATGTGTTGTTGCGACAGTAGCAGCTATTCAGGAAGGATATATGTGAAGGAGCAAAAGGTGATGTTTGAAAAGATTATGAATGAAAAAAATATAAGAAAGGCAGAACTAAAAGACCTGTCAAGAATTGCTGAAATCCTGGTGTTTGCGAAGAGAATTAAGTATAGATCGATTTTCAATAACGATGATTATTCATTCAATGAATTGCAGGTAGTTAAGCTTGTAGAAGAATATGGTAAGCCCAAAATTCTCGATAATATCTGGGTTTATGATGATGGAATTGTTAAGGGAATGATTCATGTAGAGGGAAAAGAAATTGCTGAATTGTATGTGGATTATTTCTTTTGGAATCAAGGCATTGGCGCGAAGCTAATAGAGTTTGCCAAGGAAAAGTTTTGCGTTCGCTTCTTATGGGTTTTGGAAAAGAATGTTGATGCAATAAAGTTTTATAAGGCTCATGGATTTGTAGCAAACGGGAAAAGACAACTTGAGGAAGGCACGCCCGAATATATTATTATGTTGGAAAGAGTGTTATGAAAATAGAGTATAGGCAAGCCGCCATAGAAGACGCGGAAGTGTTGGCGAATATTTACAACGCTTCTTTTTATGACGATTACTTGCGATTCGGCTCGTGCCCGGGATATGGACAAACAAAAGAAATGATGGAAGAGTCAATCCGCAAATATCTGAAACACATCATACTATGCGATAATGAACCTGTCGGCTGTGTGTCATGTATAAAATTGGGAAATGGAGTGTATGAGATTGGTTGTTTGTGCGTTATCCCAGAGTATCAGGGCAAAGGGATCGGAACCCAAACAATGCAATTTGTAAAGACGATTCTTAAAGATTGGAATACGCTTACTTTAGTAACGCCAATCGACAAGAAAAAAAATGTGAAGTTTTATACTGAAAAATGCGGCTTTCGCATAGAATCAACAGAAAGAGACGGCAATGTGGAACTGGCCCGCTTTGTGGCTGAAAGATAAATCTGGGGTGCCTATGATAATAAGAATAGCGTTTGTACAGCTTATTCCGGGAATGAGCATTGAAGATAATCTGTCTATCGGAAAGAAAGCTTGTATTGAAGCAAAAGAAAAGGGAGCAGATATAGCTTTGTTTCCTGAAATGTGGAGTGACGGATATTATTTACCTCAAGATGAAAATGAAATAGATGCTTTGTCTATTGGGAAAGATAATAAATTTATAGAAGAGTTTCGAATTCTTGCATCTGAATTGCAGATGGCTATAGGAATAACATTTTTAGAAAAAAACGAATCGAAGCCGCTTAATTCTGTAATCTTTTTCGATAGAGCTGGAAAAGAAATACTTCACTATTCAAAGGTGCATACATGTGCATTTGATGCTGAGAAAGTATTATCGGAAGGAAATGATTTCTTTGTGTCAGATCTTGATTTTGAAGGAGGAACCGTAAAAATTGGATCTATGATATGCTTTGATAGAGAGTTTCCTGAAAGCGCCAGAATTCTTATGCTCAAAGGTGCTGAGCTAATTTTGGCACCGAATGCCTGCCCTATGGAAATCAACAGGTTATCAACACTCAGAACGAGAGCTTATGAGAATATGGTTGCAGTAGCAACATGCAATTATCCAGAAGGACATCCGGATTGTAATGGTAGATCTACACTCTTTGACGGAGTTCCGTGGCTTCGTGATGAACCGGGAGTAAGGGATATGTGTGTTTTTGAAGCACCAGAAACTCCTGGAGTTTATGTGGCGGAGCTTGATTTGGATAGACTTAGAACTCATAGGAGTAATGATATTATGGGAGATAAGTTCCGACATCCTGAAAAGTACAGTATCTTATCAGATTCGAATGTCCGAGATGTTATAAAAGGAAAATTCGTGCATTGGTAGATAAAGAGAATTGAAATGTTTTTTCCACTGACTTCAACGCCATTTTCTCATTCCGGCTACCGCGAACTTCTCCCTTCAAAGGAACTCGCACCTTACGTACGTGCCTTTTGGACTTCGTGGAATGAAAAAGAATCAGCATCACAAATTGAAATTTCACCCGTCCCAATCATTCCAGATTTGTGCGCGGACATCATAATTACGACAGACGGAACAGGAAATGAAGTTGACGAACGCGAAATTTCTTCCATGTTTTTTTGCGGCATAAGCGACAAGACATTTACGCCTGTTCACTCGCAAGGTCAGCACAGACAGCTTTTCGGAATCCGATTTTACGCATGGCAGGCTTCTCTTTTTTCCGACGAGCCGCTTTTTAAAACCTCGAACGGATTCTTTGATCTGGAATCACATTTTCAGACACTCAGAAAACTTCTGCTTGCAAAGCTTTCGCCTGTTATGAATCTTGAAGAATTCAAG
>CAMVHR010000011.1 GCA_947167345.1 uncultured Treponema sp. | reverse complement strand
TGTAGCGTTTTTCCAAGACTGACGCTTTGATTCAATGGCTTCCTTTCTAAGGCAGTATGATACGTCCATGCCTGAGTCACGGAGGTTAAGACCCTGGTTCAATCCCTGTGCACCGCATCCAACGATGACAATTTTCTTGCCCTGAAGAGCTTTTGTTCCGTCTTTGAATTCTTCACGTGCCATCTGACGGCAGTGACCAAGTTCCTGACGTGCTACACGCCATGGAATAGAATTAAAATAGTTCTGACCCATTTTCTATATATCTCCTAAATATATAATTTACTAGTTATGTATTTTTGCATAAAAATACAATTACAGACATTATATCAGTGTTGCGGTAAAAAAGTCTACTGCAATTTCTGCAGTATTATTTAAGTTCTGTAAAAATATGCTGCAAGTCATATACTTCTTCAACTCCAGTTACAAGTACTCCTCCCATTCCCAGATGCAAGGGCAGTGCAATGTCAATGTCATAGCGGTCTCCTACAGAAACACACTCTTGATATTTACAGCCAGTAAACTCAACAGCCTTGTCGAGAACTTCCTGTGCTGGTTTGGACTTCATGCATGTGTCAAGTCCTATTATGTCTGGCAGAATGTCGTCCACACCTATGGCTTTAAGAGTTTTCTGAGCTGCTTGGACGGGATTATTCGTTACGCATATAAGATTATAATGTTTTTTCAGTTCTGAAAGCGTTTCAGCAAGACTTTCATCTTTTTTCAGATAGTGCTCTGGATGTAGCAGTTCGTTACGCCACTTTATGCTTTCTTCTATTGTAATGCCGAATGCTGTAAAAGTGTTTCCAAGGCTTATTTTCTTTCCATTGTGCTCTATGCTCCACTTTTTGCGGTATGCATTTATTTTGTCTCTGGCTTCTTTTTCAGTAATTCCGCTTATGTGGGCATAATGACGTACCTGTGCATCTACCTGCTCAAAAACATAAAGAGCGTTTGTATAAAGCGTGCCGTCAATGTCAAATATGATTGTCTTAATGATTTCTGGGATGTTATATAATTTCATTGCTATAGCTTTTCTGGTTCTATTATGCTTTGAATCCTGCACATTTTCTGTGCACCTTCTGTTATGGATGTGAATATTCCCATTCCAGTGAATGCAAACACTGCATCTCCAATAAGTTCTGCATCGTGACATTCTGGAACAAGAATTTTCATGCCTGTAATGTCAGCTTTCATCTGGATCCATTCTATGTTTGCAGCCTGACCGCCAGTAATAATCATCTGATCGGGCATTGATGTTTGTACTGTGCTGACAGCTTTTGCAAGAACTTCAAGGCCGTGCTTTACAAGCATGGCTGTATCCTGCATTTGTTTTTTTCCTTGTGCAAGAGATGAATCTTTTTCTGTGCTGTCAGAAGTAAGGCAGTCATGAACAAGCGTGTTGAAATCTATTTCTTTTCCACGTTCTCGCTCTATTTTATTTTTAAAGGCACTGAAAAGAATGCCGCTTTCTGGTAAAAGATAGCTTGCATTCCAGAAAGTAGGCACTACAGACGGTAGTGTTCGTATTCCTTGCGCTGAAACAGGCGAGGGCGTGCAGATATTCAACCCTTCGCTAGAGCCGGCCCTGTCACAAATCTTTCCTGGTGAAAGTGTATTTGTTCCTACCAAGGCACTTATAAAGTCTGGCGCTCCGCAGTAGACATTCATGCCTTTCTGTATTATTGGGCTGTTTATTTTTTTTGCAGCTTCATCTGTAATGCATCCAGCTTTTGAGCCAGAACTAACGAATGCTGGCAATTTGCAAAACTCTTCTTTTGAAAATCCTGCGGAAAAAAGTTCTTCGTGTGTCCAATAGGCTTTTTTATATCGCTCTTCAGGAAGGATGGTAACTGCACTGCCTGTAAGTTCGTAGATAAGACATTCTGGACCGCTCATAATATAATCAGTTTTCTTCCATATAGTAGGATATTTTTGCTTAAAAGCCAGAATTCTAGGAATAAAAAGGGATTGTGTTTTGACTGTTGGAACATCATCGTTCCATCTGACAGTTTCGCCAGTAGGAGCGGCAACGGTTGGTCCGTTACCGCTTATGCAGATTGCATCTATTTTTATGTCAGGATTTTTTTTATGTATGTCGTGGATTGCTGCAGCAAGTGATGAAAACCATTCACCTGCTGCATGGTCTGTATGCAGATACAAAAACTGCTGTCTGGAGTAGGCGAGCACTTTGCCGTCTTCCGTCAGCACAGCTACCTTAAGAGACGAAGTTCCTATATCCGCACACAGAACGTGAGTCATATTATGACTGAGCCGTAAATAGCTTAGACTACTGGGTCACAGTTGTTTACAGATTTGCCTGTTGGGTCTGCTATCTGTGCATCTTTTGTTTCTGCAGGACGGCTGGCCTTTATCATTTTATCAATGATTGTGCGGTTATCCAGCAGGTCACTTAATGACTGGTTATGGTGAAGTCTTGTAATGACGTTTGCGAACAAACCGCTAACATTTGTGCTGATGTACCATTCTCGCTTTACCAGTTCTTCATGATAAACTGCGTTTGTTCCAATTATGCGGTAGAAAAGACCTTTCTGATATGCTTCATCAAAAAGTTCAATAGCATTACCTGTAAAGAATGGAAGGCTGATTGCCGCAATTACTTTTGTTGCTCCAAGTTCATGCAGGAATGACATGGCTTTGAGCAGTGTTCCTCCTGTTCCAAGCATGTCGTCTGCAAGGAAAGCAACCTTGCCTTTTACATCACCCAAAAGCTTGATGCTCTTGATGTTAGTATTCTTTGCATCCTGTGTTACTACAGAATAGTCTCTTTCTTTATAAATCATTGCAAGAGGCTTTTTGAGTCCTGTTGCATAGAATTTATTTCTATCAATTGCACCTGTATCCGGGCTTACGACTACAAGGTCTTCTTTTGTAAGGTCAACGGCTTTTGCAAGCTCCCTTATGATTTGGTAAGATGCATGAAGATTTTCACAGTGTGTGTGTCCGAACGCGTTTACAATTTCACGTGAATGAAGGTCAAGGGTAATGATTCTTTTAACTTCCATGCTTTCGTAGATGTGCCCAAGAAGTGCTGCTGTAAGACCTTCGCGTCCCTTCTTTTTGTGCTGACGGCTGTAAGGATATACAGGAAGAACAAGGGTAATTTCTTTTGCTCCAGCTTGGCGGACGGCATCGATTGTAACAAGAAGGCTCATTACATGGTCATTTACGCTCATGCGCTGTATGTTCTTGCCGTCGTTGAATGATATTGGTTCATGATTTTCAACATCCTGAAAGATGAATACATCTTTTCCGCGGATGCAGTCAATAAGCTCTGCTTTGATTTCTCCGTTTGCAAAGTAAGTGAATCTTGTATTTACTTTGAAAAGTGGAGAACGGTATTTGTCTGTTGCACCACGGATGCACAGGTCTCCGGTCTTTAAATCATTTTCAAGATTCATCTGCTGAACAAACTTTTCTTTGTCCAATCCGTAGCGTTTGGAAATTACATCGCTTTTGAGTGAAAAGCGGTGCTTGTACATGTGACGAAGATGTGTTATTACTTCGTCCGCAAAAGATTCTCCACCGGGACAGGCAACTACTGCAAGGTCGGTAGGTTCTGAGTATGGCATTGTTAGAAACCCCTTTATTAAAAGTTACTCTATTCTACCGTGTTTTGGTGTATAAGGTCAATGATTGCTAAAAAATGTAATGGTTTTCATGTGTTTTCTTTTGCAGTTAGCCTTGTTATTAACTTTGCGAAGTTGCAAGTTCTGCTGCCAGTTCTTCAATCTTCTCAAGCGGAATACCTACACCTTTGGTTATTTGCTCATGAGTCAAGACATTCATTGCTAAAAAGTTTAAGGCTGCTTCTTTTGCTTTTTCTGCAACTCCATCCTCAAAACCTTCCTGTCGGCGGTTGCGGTCATACAATTCCTGATCAAATTCCGTAAGGCTCATATTTAAAATCTCCATTTTCTGTGTCTTAAAGTATCCATCAAGCAGATTATTTTTTATTGCATAGTTCAAGGCATCCTCAATGGCACTATCTTTTGCCAGATTTGCCTTTAGGTTCTGCTTTACTTTGTTTACATAACTACAATAATCATACAACGGCTTACACTTTTTTTGAAGTGTCAAACTATGCTTTCCAGTGATGTTTATAATTTTTGCAGTCCACTCAAAGCCTTCAATTTTTCCACCTTCGAATGCATCGGATAGATGCTGTTCACATTCATCAATATTTTCGTCTGAAAGTTCTCGCTCTCCGTTGTAGAATACGACAAAGCAAGGTTTCGGTATTTTTACAAGTTTACTGCCAAGTAAATCTTTCCCCCTTTCTGAAAGATACATCTGATACAACTGTGCAAAATACATCAACCCACGCAACTGCATGTTTGGATTGTAGCTAGACTGCTGTTCATATAAATTCATCTGGCTGTCTATCAAGAAAGAGATGTCATTTTTCATTGTAATGTAAATGACATTTTACGTCCGAATATGGCCTTGAATAATCTGTCCTTGTACTGTCTATTTGTTTGTTTCATTTTATACTTCTATATGAGTAATTGCTTAGATGTATCATTTTTGTACACTTTTTTGTTAGGAAAATTGGCGAAGCTCTTTTTATTATTTTGTTTTTTATTCTGCCAGTGTTTCTGATTTTTTTGGTTTCTAATAAAATCGGGGAAAAGCTCAAGCTATAATTTAGTTTGACAACCCGCAATTTTTGGAGAGGCGTCAAACGAATTATGCAGTCTTTGAAATACTACAATTTCAGTTTCCCAAGTCCGCATCTGAAAAGGCAAAAGTTACTGCAATTACCAATGCACGTATTTGCGGTATAGCAAGAACACGTATTTGCGGTATAGCAAGAACACAAACTTGCGGTATAGCAAGAACACAAACTTGCGGTATAGTAGGAACACAAACTTGCGGTATAGAAAGAACATAGACTTGCGGTATAGTAAGAACACAGACTTACTTCTTTGCTAGAAGTGAACCTCACTTCTTGGAAAAAGTATCTACAAAAGACTGATTATGTGTTATATTATAAGTATCCTAAAAGCAGAAGGCATTTTTATGTCAGATGCAGCATTTGCAGAATTAACAAAAACAGCAACAGAAGTAGAGTGCGGAGAAGTGTTCTATTACGATACAGTTGATGAAATGTTTGAGGATGCAAGAAATGCGTAAATTGAAAACGACCAGTGCATAATGTAAATCTGCCTAAGATTTTTACACATGTTCATAAAATTTATTCTATAATAATATGAAAGATAAGATTAGAAATACATTATACGGTGCAATAGTGGCCGATGCTCTTGGAGTTCCTGTTGAATTTGCGAATAGAGAATATCTAAAAAAGAATCCTGTAACAGACATGACAGGTTATGGTACCTATGAAATTCCCAAAGGCAGCTGGTCCGATGATTCAAGCATGATGTTGTGTCTGGCAGATAGTATTGGAAGAAAAAAATGCATTGATTATGATGATATAATGCAAAACTTCTCAAAATGGGTTAATGAAGGTGATTATAGTCCAGATGGAAAACTCTTTGATATCGGTAGAAGTTGCAGAAAATCAATCATGAATTATTTAAACGGCATTTCTCCCTTGGAATGCGGACTAAAATCAGAACGTGACAATGGTAATGGTTCTCTTATGCGAATTGCTCCACTTCCGTTGTATTTGTTCCAAAAATTTAAAGAGAATGCGATGGACAAAGAAGAATCATTTTCCTTGATTCATAACGTATCCCGCCTTACACATGGCCATGCTATTTCTCTTATTGGTTGTGATATTTACTGTTCCTTGATGATAGAAATTCTTAAGGGGACTAAGAAAGAAGCTCTACAGGGATACGGACTTCCAAAAATTGGTGCATATATCAAAAATCATTCGGAATATGAAGCTTCTCGCGAAAAATATGAACGTATGTTTCATTTGGATTTCAAGGATATTCCAGAAGAACAAATTCACAGCTCTGGTTATGTTGTAGATACTATGGAAGCTGCATTATGGTGCTTTTTGAATACGAACAATTATCGAGATTGTGTTTTGAAAGCCGTAAATCTTGGTAATGATACCGACACAGTAGCTTGTGTTGCTGGAAGTATAGCAGGACTTTATTACGGAGAGATTCCTGCTGAATGGATAAAAACGATTCGTAATAAGAAACTGGTAGATGAGGTGATTGAGAATTTTAGTAATGCTGTATTGGGATAATACAATAACTGTTATCAAAAGAATCAACTAATTGCAAAAAGTATTAATTTTTACAATAAAATAGCTGATATGGAAAATTTTTTAGATGTAGTTTGACAATCCTCAATTTTTGGAGGGTCGTCAAACTATAAAAGAAGTAAGGGCATTGTTTCGATAGAGAGGTTAGGATGAATTTTAATGAACTTAAAAGCAGAATAAGTTTTATAAATTATAATTCACAAACTGATTCTAATGTAACTTATTGTTTTGTTTATTAGAATTATCTGCTTCCTGTAAAAATTTACCCCATTTTATTGCACTTGGCAAGGCTTCTGTAGTAATTGCTCGCGATATGTCATTTTTGTCATGATTTTTGGGAAAAAAATGAAAAAATTTATAAAAACAAAAAACTCTGTTGTGTAAGAAAACTCAGACTTGGTACCTACTAGCACATCAGCTAAAAATTCTATATAATCGTAGAAATTAGAATTTTTAGAAAGTCCTGTTAGAGGTTTTTATGAAAGGTATAGAGCTTGAAAAAGCATATAATCCAAAAGATTTTGAAGACAGAATATATAATGAATGGGTAGAAAAAGGCATGTTCAAGCCTGCTTCCGATGAAAGTTCCCCATTGCACCAGAATTATTTAAAAACTAAAGAACACGGAAAAGTCGGTAAATATGTAGTCGTTATCCCACCTCCAAACGTTACAGGCGTTCTGCACATGGGACACGGACTTAATAATACATTGCAGGACATCGTAGTACGCTATCACCGCATGATTGGTGATGATACCTTGTGGCTTCCTGGTACAGACCATGCAGGAATTGCAACTCAGAATGTAGTTGAGAGAGCTCTTAAAAAGGAAGGAACAAGCAGACAGGCTTTAGGACGCGAGAAATTCCTTGAGCGCACATGGGCAGTTTCTAATGAACACCATGATACTATCGTAAAACAGCAGCGAAAGCTTGGAAACAGCGTTGACTGGACACGCGAACGCTTTACATTTGACGAAGGCCTTTCAAAGGCTGTCCGCCATGTTTTCGTAACGCTCTATGAGCGCGGACTTATTTATAAGGGACATTATCTTGTAAACTGGTGTCCTCGTTGTGGAACAGCCCTTGCCGATGACGAAGTTGAGCATACAGACACAGACGGAGCAATGTACCATATCTATTATGAGTATGCCGATGGCCCTGCTCCTGACGGTTCTACAAGAATCGAAATTGCAACTACACGTCCTGAAACACTTTTGGGCGATACTGCTGTTGCCGTAAATCCTGAAGACGAACGCTATAAGAATATAATAGGAAAAAAACTTAAGCTTCCTTTGACAGACCGCACAATTCCGCTCATTGCTGATGCTTATGTAGATAAAGAGTTTGGAACAGGTATGGTAAAGATTACTCCAGCCCATGACCCTAACGACTGGGAAGTTGGTAAGAGACATAATCTTGAAGTAATCAACCTGCTTAATCCGGACGGAACACTTAACGAAAACTGTCCGGAGAAATACCGCGGCATGAAGTGTGCCGAAGCAAGAAAGCTTATAATAGAAGACTTGAAAGAGCTTGGACTCTTCAAAGGCGAAGATAAAATAAAGCACTCGGTAGGTCACTGCTACCGCTGTAACACTGTCGTAGAGCCTTATCTTAGCGACCAGTGGTTTGTAAAGATGCGTCCTTTGGCAGATAAAGCCCTTAAGGCTTGGAAAGATGGAGACATCGTATTCTTCCCTAAAAAATGGGAAAACACTTATGCGCGCTGGATGGAAAACATCCGTGACTGGTGCATAAGCCGTCAGTTGTGGTGGGGCCACCGCATTCCTGTATGGTACTGTCAGAACTGTGGCGAGACAATTGTTTCCCGGGAAGATCCGACATGCTGTCCTAAGTGTAAGGCAGGAGCGGACAAACTTAATCAGGATCCAGATGTAATGGATACTTGGTTCAGTTCTTGGTTGTGGCCGTTCGGTACATTGGGATGGCCAGAGCAGACTGCGGATCTTGCACAGTTCTATCCAACTACAGCACTTGTAACGGCTTATGACATTATTTTCTTCTGGGTTAGCCGTATGATTATGGCTGGTTTGGAGTTTACAGGCAAGGCTCCGTTCCATGACATATACATTCACGGTCTTGTCCGTGACAAGCAGGGACGCAAGATGTCCAAGTCTCTTGGAAACGGAATTGACCCTCTTGAAATAATTGACATGTACGGTGCGGATGCCCTTAAGTTCACTTTGAGTTACATGTGTGCGCAGGGACAGGACATCTTGATTGACAAGGACAGCTTTAAGATGGGCAGCCGTTTCTGTAATAAGATTTGGAACGCAAGCCGCTATATACTTGGCAATCTTGAAGGCAGAAATCTTATTCCTGTAAAGGATTCTGACCTTACAGAACTTGACCGCTGGATTTATTCATGTCTTGACAATGCCGTGCGCAATGCTAAGTCTGCATTTGAAAATTACCGCTACAATGACGGTGCTTCAGCACTTTACGAATATTTCTGGAATGATTTCTGTGACTGGTATGTTGAAGCCACAAAACTTTCATTCCGTAATGGTGATGATCATGAAAAAGACCGTGCTGTTTCTGTTCTTTTGAACGTAATGGAAGAAACTCTTCGTCTTTTGCATCCGTATGTTCCATTTGTTACAGAAGAAATTTATTCTAAACTTCCATTGTCAGAGATTATTGATAACAGGGCAAAGGCTGGTGAGCAGAAGATTATTTCAAACAGTTCTTACATGGGAATGTTGGTTGATGCTCCTTATCCAGCTCCGAACGATAGTCGTGTGAATGAAACTGTAACAGCACGTTTTGCTGTTCTTAAGGAACTTATCCGCAATATTCGCGGTTTGCGTGTTGAATGTGGCATTGATCCTGCTTCAAAAGTTAATGTAGCAATTATGATTTCTTCAGGTTCAAATGCCGATGTTATAAAAGAAAAGACAGATATGATTGAGCTTCTTGCAGGTGTTGCAAAGACTGAGTTTGTAAATGCAAAACCTGAAAAGGCTATCGGTACTGTCGGCGAAGGCTTTGAAGCTTTCCTGCTTGTTGATGAAAGCATAAACAAGGATCAGCTTGTTGCTCGCTTTAAGAAAGAAATTGCAGCCGAAGAAGCTGTAATAAAGAAGAGCGAAGCCAAGTTGAGCGGAAAGTTTGTGGAACATGCTCCTGCTGATGTTGTTCAGGCGGAAAAAGATAAGCTTGAATCTAGCAAGAGACGTGTTGAAAAGCTTAATTCTTACGTACAGGCACTATAAGGAGGCTGAGCATGGGAAGAGTCTTTAATACTGCAACTGAAAAACCGTCTGAAATGGATAAAGACCACATGCTTATGCTGAGTGACATCAAGCTTGCTCCTTATATGCAGATTGCAACTTCGCTCATAGGAAAGGCGAGGTTTGCAGGTGGAAACATGTTCCGCCATCAGATAGATACCATGGGCATTCTGATTGACTATGGCTATATCGACAGCGTTCTGCTTAAGGCAAGTTGTGTTCATGACGTTATTGAAGACATTCCCGGCTATGATCCAAATCTTATTGCAAACGCGGATTCTGATGGTCCTGAAGTACTGAAACTGGTTATGGAAGTAACCAAAAAGCAGGGGCAGCTTAAAAGAGAATTCCTTCGTGGCATTCTTGAAGAAGGCAGTCACAATGCCAAAGTTCTAAAATGTGCTGACAGAATAAGTAACATGATAAGCCTTGGCTTTGTTACCAGTGCGGAATTTATTGAACGATATTGCGATGAAACAGAGTATTTTATTTTCCCACTTGCGCTCGAAGTTGACTACAATATGTATCAGGAATTGATAAACCTTGTAATGTCACGACGCAAGTATCTTGAAGATTCAAAATACTTTGATAACTATGAATAAGATTGTCATGATCCATGACGTATCATTCTCTTTCTGATTATCTAAAAAAGACTTTTGGATCAAAAGTTTATAAGCTTTCGCTTTCTACCGGATGTACCTGTCCAACTCGTGACGGTACAAAAGGTTTTGGAGGCTGTACATTCTGTTCTGCTGGTGGCTCTGGAGATTTTGCTACTGAGCCGGAAGATATTTCTGTTCAGATTCAAAAGGCAAAGCTTATGGTAGACAGTAAATTTCCCAAAAAAACGTCTGAGAAAGAACGGAAATACATTGCTTATTTTCAGTCTTTTACAAATACTTATGCTCCTGTCTCTGTACTAAAGCCTGTGTTTAGGCAGACTATTTTATTTCCTGAAATTGTAGCTCTTTCTATAGGTACTCGTCCTGATTGTTTGCCTCCTGAAATTGTAGACATGCTTTGCGAATTAAATGAAATAAAGCCGGTCTGGGTTGAATTGGGACTGCAAACTGTTCATGAATCTACAGCAATACGTATTCATCGCGGTTATGAGCTTTCTGTATTTGAAGATGCCTACAGGCGTTTGAAAGAGAGAAACATTACTGTTATTGTGCATGTCATTTTGGGGCTGCCTGATGAAAGTCATGAAGACATGCTTGAAACTGTACGATATCTTTCGGGGCTGACACCTGTACTTGACGGCATCAAACTTCAAATGCTTCATGTTCTTGAAGGAACTGCTTTAGGTAAAGAATATAAAAGGAACCCTTTTCATGTTTTTACTCTGGAAGAATATTGTAAGGTTGTTGCAGACTGCTTAAAGATTATTCCTCCACAGACTGTCGTACATAGGCTTACTGGTGACGGGCCAAAAAAACTTTTGATTGCACCATTGTGGAGTGGTGATAAAAAGCGTGTGCTAAATGCCCTTCATTCCTACATTCAGCATGTGTAACTGCTTGTCGCTCATCAAGACATCATGATATAATTATTGCACTTATTATGAAGATGACACTGTTCAAATTTTTTCTATTTTCAATTCTGTTTGTATCATTAACTTTCTCTGCAACTTGTGTTGCTTTTTCTGCTGAAAAAAAGCCTTCTGGAAATGATGTTTATGCTTCTGCTCCGTCTTTTGCAAAAAAAAGAATAAAAAATGCGGATTCACTTATTGCTTCTAAAAAATATAAAAGTGCCTGGGATGCTTTGGGGGCAGATGACAGCGATTATATCATTGCTAAAAAGGTTGATGTCTGCACTCAGTATTTTGCAAATACAGAAGCTCATACTTCTTTTGCCTTTAAAGATTTAAAAAAAGGAGAGGCTTTGAATGAAGTCCGCCTTAATCCTGGCAAGCTTGACATGATTTCTTACGATGTGGAAAAAGTAGTTCAGCAGTATGAAAGTCAAAATGGAACTTCGCCGTGCATTAATTATGCTCTTGGAAATTATTATTACGAAGTGCTTCTTTTGTTTGGAGATAACTGGATAAAAACCGAGCCAGAAATTAGGGCTCTTGCACGTGACAATCTTAAAAAGGCTGTTGATTCTGGATTTTATGATGCAAGAACTGCTCAGCGTTATGCAAACCTTCGCATGGAAGAAGGCTTGTATGACGAGTCTGTAGAATATTATGCAAAGTCATTGGCATTAGACGATACAAATGCAAATGCTTTATATAACTATGCATTGAGCCTTATGTCTTTGGGAAAATTTGATGAGGGAATAGAGCCTGCGACTAAGGCTGCTAAAGCATATAAAGACAATAAAGATTTTCAGCTTGACGCATATATTCTTGTTGCAGAAGCTTATTTGTGTCTGCAGAATTTTACTCAAGCTGAGAAAGAACTGTTTCGTTTAAAGAAAGATTTTCCTGATTCGTATCTGCCTGATATGAAACTTGGTGATATGTATGCGGCTGATAATAAGATTGATAAAGCTTCTGAATTTTATTTGAATGCATTTGAAAAGAATCCTAAGAATCTGCAATGGTTTTATCAGACATTAGGATTGTATGTTCATTCCGGCTACATAGAAAATGCTGTAATTTTGTGTGACAATGCCATAAAAGCGTTTGAAGGAAAATCTTCTGTTCTTGGGTATTTGTATACATTTCTTGCTAATTTGCATATAGAAGCAAAGGATTATGATAAAGCTGTTCCTGCAATTGATAGCGCTGAAAAATTCTTTGAGGCTGCAGGAATTACGAATTTGAACGAGAGCTTGGAACAGATGCGTCAGGCTTGCAGGAAATAATATGGTTCGTTTAGACAAACTTCTTGCAAACAATGGTTTTGGTTCTCGTAAAGATGTAAAGGCTCTTATTCACAGTGGTGCTGTTTCTGTGAATGGGCAAATGCCTATTGCTGTTGATGTTCATGTTGATGACGAAAAAGATTCTATAAGTGTAAACGGAGTTCCTCTTGTCATAAAGAAACATCTATATGTAATGATGAATAAGCAAGATGGCTATGTGTGTTCAACAAAAGATGGAGCTCATCCGACTGTATATGAACTTTTACCGCTAGAGTTCAGACGGAAATTTTCGGGAGTTGAAGCAAGTACTGTAGGTCGGCTTGATGTTGATACCGAAGGTCTTTTGATATTTACTACGGACGGAGATTTGCTTCATAGGCTGACTTCTCCCAAAAACAATGTTCCAAAAGTGTATGAAGTTCATTTGAGGGATGCTGTTGATGATGAAAAAAAATTGAGCTATGCTCAAAAGCTTTCGGCAGGAATGCATATTGAAGCAGAGGGTAGAGAAGAAGCCTGTGACTGTTTGCCGGCACAGATAGAATGGAAAACTGATATAGAATGTCTGCTGACTGTCTGTGAGGGAAAGTATCATGAAGTAAAAAGGCTTTTTGCTGCTTTGGAAAATGAAGTTGTATATCTTAAGCGCATTCAGTTTAATAAACTTGTACTTGATCAGTCTCTGCAAGTGGGGGAGTGCAGGGAACTTACAGCAGAAGAACTTTTATTGCTTGGTGTTAATAAATAAGAATTTAGATAAAGGGGTGTAATATGTTGTCTGATATAGAGATTGCACAGAAGAATGAAATGCTTCCTGTTGTGGAAGTTGCACAGAAGATTGATATTGCTCAGAGTGATTTGGATTTTTATGGAGCGTATAAGGCAAAACTCAATTTTAAGAAGATGAATGAATTGCAGTCGAAGGCTATGAACTCTTCAGCACGCGGAAAACTTATTCTTGTTACTGCAATGACACCTACGGCCGCAGGTGAAGGAAAGTCTACCGTGACTATTGCATTAGGAGACGGATTGCGCCGCATAGGAAAAAAATCTGTCATTGCATTGAGGGAACCTTCCTTGGGCCCTTGTTTTGGTGTTAAGGGTGGAGCCTGTGGTGGTGGATATGCACAGGTTGTTCCTATGGAAGATATAAATCTTCACTTTACTGGAGATATTCATGCTATTACCGCTGCAAACAATCTTATGGCAGCATTGATAGACAATCATCTTCAGCAGGGAAATGAGCTTGGTATTGATCCTCGTACTGTTTCTTGGAAAAGATGTGTTGATTTGAACGACCGTGCACTTCGCAATGTCATTATTGGTCTTGGTTCAAGGGTTGATGGGGTTCCAAGGGAGTCTCATTTCCAGATTTCTGTAGCAAGCGAGATTATGGCAATTGTATGTCTGTCTAAATCTATTACGGAATTAAAAGAGCGCATTGCTAAAATTATTATTGCAGAAACTTATGATAAGCGTCCTGTTCTTTTTGGTGAACTGAAATGTACTGGCGCTGTAGCAGCATTGCTTAAAGACGCAATCCGCCCTAATCTTGTTCAGACTCTTGAACATACTCCTGCATTTATTCATGGCGGACCTTTTGCAAACATTGCTCATGGCTGCAACTCTGTAAATGCAACTTTGTGTGCCCTTGCAACTGGTGATTATGTAGTAACAGAAGCTGGTTTTGCCGCTGATTTGGGGGCAGAAAAATTCTTTGATATAAAGTGCCGAAAGAGTGGCATTGTTCCTTCTGCTTCTGTTATTGTTGTGACTATTCGTGCAATAAAGATGCACGGTGGTGTAGCAAAAGCTGATTTGTCAGTAGAAAATACAGCAGCCATTGAAAAGGGCTTTTCTAATGTTCGTGCTCATATTCAGAACATGTCTAAGTTTGGCATTCCTGTTGTCATTGCTGTAAATAAGTTTGTAACAGATACCGATTCTGAAATTTCTTTGGTTCAGAAACTTGCAAAGGACGCTGGAAGTAATGCTGTTCTTTGTGAAGGTTGGGGCAAAGGTGGAGAGGGAGCTACCGCCCTTGCAGAAACTGTTGCAGAACTCTGTGACAAGCCTTCTGATTTTAAACTTTTGTATCCGTCTGAAATGAAACTTGCCGACAAAATTAAAACACTTGCAACTGAGATTTATCATGCAGAGCGTGTTGAGTTTGAAAGCAAGGCTCTTAAAAAACTTAAGCAGTATGAAGAGCAGGGATATGGCGATTTACCAATATGTATGGCAAAGACACAGAATTCTATTAGCCATGATAAGAATCTTACAGGTGCCCCGGAAGGATATGTATTCCCGGTACGTGATGTTCAGCTGTATAGCGGTGCGGGGTTTGTAGTGGCATTCGCCGGAGACATAATGGACATGCCTGGCTTGCCAAAAGCTCCTTCTGCTTTGAATATTGATGTAGATGATAATGGAGTTATAACAGGTTTGTTCTAGAGCTTGCCTGCTTAAAGTATTTCCCCTGCTTCCATTAGGAGGCAGTTTTTTTTTATCTATGTAATACAAGAACCTGTGAAATAAAAAAAAAAGACCACCCGAAGGTGGTCTTAATTGACTTATATCAAGCTAAGTTGATGCTTGACTTATTTCTTAAGGTTAGGATGCTTTTCAATAACAGACATGTAGAAGTTGTCCCAAGCCTGTGCTTCTGTTACCTTTCCATTGAAGTAGTCAGCCATAGCAGACTGGATTGTTTCATTCATTGTCTGGTCATAAGCAGACATTGTGCTCTTGTCGATTGACTTTGCTGAATCCAAGAAGAATGCCATGTGGTTCTGTCCACCAAGGAATGGGTTCTGGTAAGAAGAATTAGCAACCTGTGCCATTGCCTTTTCGTTGTTTGTAAAGTCACCAGCTTCCTTAGCAATCTTTACCATTGTGTTAGCATCACATGTAAGTGTCTTCATGATGTCTTTGATCAAGTCAATATTGTCAGAACCTGCTGCACCACAAATCCATGTTCCACCCCATGAGAATCCCTGTGGACCCTTACAGAATGCCCAGTCACCGTAAGAACCGTTACCTACAGCCTTTGCTCCGTTTGGATTGTCAAGAGTTGCTGGTGCGAGACAGAAGTCAATGAACCAAGCTGGTCCAAAGTATCCGAATACCTTTCCGCTCTTTGCAGCACCCTGGAAGCTTTCTGGTGACCAAAGGTTTGCCTTGTTGTTGTAACCCTTGTCTGTATATTCCTTTGTCTGCTTAATCCAGCGGCGAATCTGTGGGTCAATCTGAATCTTGCTTGTCTTCTTGTCTACCCAAGGAGTCTTTACGTTGTCAGAGAATACACGGAAGTCATCATCAAAACCAGATACCATGAAGTATCCCTTTGCCTTTGCCTTTGCAGCAACATCATCAAACTTGTCCCAGTTTGAAAGAGCCTTTCCTACTTCTACTGGATCATCTGTACCAAGAACATCTTTTGCGATTGAACGGCGATAGATGAATCCACCTGGACATGCCTGCCAAGAAACACCTTTGAGGTTTCCTTTGCTGTCTGTCATGATGTCTTTTGTATACTTGTACTGCTGTGCGAGATCTGCATCTGTAAGACCTACATCTTTCTTTACATTGAGTGTGTAAGATGTGTCTACATATTTAAGTGCATAGTCTGCTTCTACAAGGAAGATGTCTACCTTGTCATCAGCCTTAGCTTTCTTCTGTCTGAGAAGAGCTTCATCAAGCTTGTCCTGATAAGCTCCACCCTGGTTAGGGGTGATAACCCAGTTTACCTTTATGTCTGAAGGGAGCTTAGATGCATAGTAGTCATTGAAGCGTGACTGGAATTCCTCGTTCCAACAGTAAATGTTCAATACTTTTCCCTGCTTTTTAGCAGCCATTGCAAAGTTTACAGCCAGGGCAGCGAGGGCCAGGGCAGCGACTAATGTCTTTTTCATTGTGTTTCCTCCTGAATATTTTTATAACCACACTTTTAATAAATTAATATCCTGTTTGGTTACAATTTAATTAGCTTTCACGACAACGTTGTATTAATTTTTACGAAAACGTTGTCGTAAGCTATAGTTCTAGTATAATTCACCTTTTTTAATTGTCAAGCCGAAAAATAAAAAAAATATAATTTTTTTTATTTTTCGGCTTCATATTGTCATAATGCTTGCTCCTTGTAACAGTTGACCGGATACTTTTACAGTTTCTGATTTGAATGTTTCAGGATATTCAATGTTTGACAGGAGCTGTTCTACGAGCTGCCTGCCAAGTTCCTTTGCATCCTGCTGATATGTCGTAAGTTTTGGGGTTAACAGGGTAGAAATGAGGATTCCATCGTATCCTGCAATGCTTATGTTTTTTCCAGGAATGAAACTGTGCTTTGCAAGAGCTTGAATTCCCCCAAGGGCTGCAAAGTCATCAGGGTAGATTATGCATGTAGGCTGCTCTTTTTCCTGCAGAAGCTGTTCTGTTGCCTTAAAACTTTCTTCCGGGTCATGATAAATCGCATCCTTTACATATTCTTTGCATATTTCTATCCCATTTTTTTTCATTGTCTGCCTGAACGAAGTCATCCTTAGCTTTGTGACATCGGATTCTTCTCCGTGAATGTAAGCTATTTTTTTGTGTCCCTTCTTTATGATTTCTTCTGTAATTATCCTGATTCCTGTCTTGTTGTCGCTCATTACGGAAGAATGGTTGTAACTGTCCCTGAAATCCAGCATGCTTAGCGGAATGTTACTTGTTAAAAGAGCCTGAACGTCATCCCTGTAAAAATTTGTACTTACAATGATTACTCCGTCACATCTTCTGTACTTTGCTTGTGCAAGATAGCTTTGGCTGCTGTTGTGACTGAGAAACGTAATGTTGTAGCCAGCCTTGTTTGCATGAACATTGATGGAATCGAATATTTTTGCAAAATACTGGTGCTGAAGCCCCGACCCTGTAATATCTTCAAATATCACTCCGATGCTGTATGTTTTGTTTATTCTTAAAGCCCTTGCCGCGGCATTTGTATGGTATCCCATCTTTTTTGCCGTCTTGTTTACAAGGTCTATAGTCTTCTGGCTTATTTCGCTGCTGTTTTTTAAAGCCTTGCTGACTGTAGAAAATGAGACATTACATTCCCGGGCTATGTCCTTCAATGTAACCTCCATAAAAACCTCCTTATGTAAGAAGAATAAACTGAAAACTAAAATAAAGCAAATAATATTTTTAACGGTTGAAAATTTACTTTAATAGTGATAAAGTTCTTATAATAGAGGTTAAATCATGGGAAATAAAAATCTTGACTGGGCAAATTTGCCTTTCGGTTACATGAACACAAACAAAAGTTTTGTGGCAAATTACAAGAATGGCTCATGGGATGCAGGAGAACTTACTGCAAATCATGAAATTACAATCTCTGAATGTGCAGGCGTCCTTCAGTATGCACAGACTTGTTTTGAAGGACTTAAGGCATACACGACAAAAGACGGAAAGGTCGTCACATTCCGCCCTGATTTAAACGCAGACCGCATGAAGGATTCATGTGAGCGTCTTGAAATGCCTGTTTTCCCAAAAGAAAGATTCATTCAGGCTGTGCTTGATGTCGTAAAGGCAAATCTTGACTTTGTTCCTCCTTACGGTTCTGGCGCAACCCTCTATATCCGCCCTTATATGTTCGGTTCTAGCGCTGTAATAGGAGTAAAGCCTGCTGAAGAATATCAGTTCCGCATTCTTGTTACTCCTGTTGGACCTTATTTCAAGGGTGGTGTAAAGCCTATTACTGTACGTCTCTCTGATCTTGACCGTGCAGCTCCTCATGGAACAGGAGACATTAAGGCTGGCCTTAACTATGCAATGAGCCTTCACAATATTATGGATGCTCACCGCAATGGTTTTGCAGAAAACATGTATCTTGACCCTGCAACACATACATATATTGAAGAAACTGGTGGAGCTAACATTCTTTTTGTTACAAAGGACGGAAAACTTGTTACTCCAAAGTCTAATAGCATTCTTCCTTCTATTACACGCCGTTCTCTTATTCAGGTTGCAAAAGATTACCTGCACATTGAAGTTGAGGAGCGCAAGGTTCACAAAGATGAGCTTAAGGACTTTGTAGAGTGTGGTCTCTGTGGAACAGCTGCAGTAATTTCTCCTATTGGAAAGATTGTTGATCATGACAAGGAAATCAACATTCCTTCTGGCATGGAAAACATGGGACCTGTTCTTGGCAAGCTCCGCGATACTCTTACTGGAATTCAGATGGGAACCGAAAAGGCTCCTGAAGGCTGGATTTACACAATTGCATAATTGTGTGAATGTAAAATAATGCTTTTTGAGGGGGGCGGTTGAAAGACCGCCCTTAATTGTTTTTATGGAAGAAGTTTCTTATAAAACCACTGGCACGTGTGCAAAAGTCATTCACTTTACACGTGACGGTGATGTAATCCGCAATATTCGCTTTGAAGGTGGCTGCAACGGTAACTTGAAAGCTATTGGTCTTCTGTGTGAGGGAATGTCTGCCGAAGAAATTGCCAAAAAGCTTTCTGGTAATCTGTGTGGCAGCAAAAGCACAAGCTGTGCCGACCAGCTGGCAAAAGCGGTTATGAATTGTTAGCAGGCATGCATTAAAAAGAAAACGCCAGTTTTCTGAAAATGAGAACTGGCGTTTTTTGACTTTAAATTGATTTTCTGTGCTGGATGTGCTTGGACAACTGCTAAAGAAATGCTCCTGGCAGCACATCCTTAGATGCTTTCCTCCGCACGGATTCGCAATAAGGAACTCCAGATAAGATCTTTCTTTTAGAGATTGCATTATTAAGTCACGGCAGCTTTTTTGCGGCGGCATGAATCATTGCCTCTACCGCCGGAAGGTATTCTTGAGAAATTGAATTTAAATCATCTATAATTCTCTTATATTTTACGTAATTTTTAATATCTGCATGAGGAATGTTTTGTGTGGATTTTTGTTCAGATCCTTTGACAAGGTATTCTACGCTGGTATCTAGAGCTTCCGCAAGTTTTACCGCTATTTCGGCATTAGGAATTACGGCGCGGCTGTCTACATAAGTGTCAATTGTACGCTTACTTATTCCTGTCTTTGCTGCAAGCTCTTTTATAATCATTCCCTTGTATTCTATCTGTTCCTTTAGATTATCTCTAAACATATCTCTATAATACCAATATCTTGGTATTATTTTGTTGACTTGTACCTAATTGTAGGTATAATATAAGTAATACCTATATATCGGTATTAAGGAGAACAGTCATGAAAAGAAGGTTTTTTGTACAAGTCTTGGTAAGCTTTATTCTTGCTGCGGCTGCATTTGCAATGGGGGAGGATGGTCAGTTCATTCTGGACAAGTATACTGCCCCGGAACAGCTCGGGCAGCCGTTTTTAACATCAATCCGCCCATTTAATGGAACTGTAACGGAAGAAAGTATTTCCGAACAGGCACAGGATATTATCAAAGAGCAGGCTAATCGAAAGCCTTCAAACTTGGTAATCAAGGCCCTGAATATCGACGGTATTCATGTCTACGACATTTATACGGATGATAAGGGCAAAAAAGATAAGCCCATTCTCATTTTTTTGGACGGTATGGGAAGTAATCGCAGTGATATATTTTGGTTTTGGACAGATGGCGACCTCAAGGCCTATGCGTATGCAAAGGCCGGCATACGAGTCATATCGATGGATGCTGCTGCACTGGGCGACAGCGATGAAGGACCTCTTCCAGTGCAGGGAATGGTTGGCGAAACCGTTCATTACATTGACCGAATTATAGAGTACTACAACACTGTTGACGGCGTGGATGCCTCACGCTTTGCCATTGAAGGAAGTTCTTTCGGATCTACTGTCGCATTCTGCTACGGAGCGCACGGACTCTATAAGCCGAGGGCAATTATTGCGAAGTCTGGAGTTATGTCTTTTTCAGATCTAGGAGAAAAGCAGTATGACTGCTCGAACCGCGGTGAACCAGCGGAAAACTTCATGACGGATGATCAGATTAAGACTTTTGCCGAACGTTACTCCCCGATTCAATGGCCGCAAAAATTCAAGGACATCTATATTCTTTCAGCCAACGGAATGCTCGATGACACGCAGTCTGCCGACAGCGTAATTGAGTTTGAAGCAAAGCTCAAGGAACTTGGCTCAAAAAAGTACAAGTTTGTCTTTGATAAAAAAGGAGATCACAATTCTGTAGGAATGCACATAGATAAGAATGTCCTTACAGTATTGAAGAATCAACTTCTCAAGAAGAATCCGAAAAATTAAACTGATTTTTATAAAAAAGCCCGTTCTCAGAGAAAGAGAACGGGCTTTTTGCGTTTAAAGCAACTTTTTATTGTTTTGTATAAGATCCTGCAAATCCACCGGTAATAGTCATTGTAGTACCGGAAACTGAATAACTGTCATCGAAATGTTGTCCTGCACCTGTATCATCGTATGAGATTACACCAGAGCCAGAAGTTGGATTTCCTGTATAAGTTCCAATACCAGAAGCTCCCTGACCGCTCATGCTTACCTGATTGCTGCTATAGAACCTGAATGTCATACCGTTACCAGTATATGTAGCGATAAGTGTAGCTGAGCTACTGATAGAAGTTGTACTGTTTGTACTGGCACCATCATCACTACTACCACCGTCATTAGAACATGCAACGAATGCGCAAGCCAACATCAATGCTGCAAGAATAGCAGCAATCTTAGAAAAGAACTTCATAAAATCCTCCACAGATTTTGTAAATAATATAAAAATACTTAATGCAAATCCGTGTACGGCAGGTAGCAGCCTTGCTGCTGTCTGCCACACGGATTTGCATTAAGGGGCTCTCGTCAAGCCCCTTAACACTGTACAGTGTTAAGGGCACTTTGCGTGGAGTTTTACAAAATTGAAATTTTTTGTGAATTGTCAAAAATAAAGTTTGTTTAAGTTGACAAATATATAATCTTTATTAAAATGTAAAGATAAGAGGTGTTTTGTGTTTATAAATCGTGAATGTTATATGGATATGATACGGCCGTTTTACGAAACAGATCTTATAAAGGTGATTACAGGAATACGGCGCTCGGGCAAGTCTGTTATCCTTCAGGAAATTCGGAATGAATTTTTAACAAGGGGCATTAACGGAAATCACATCATTTACATTAATCTTGAAGATTTTGAATATGAATTCATAAAGACTGCTGCTGATTTAAATTCTGAGATTGTGAACAGGATTTCTGATGGTGGTAAGTATTATATTTTCGTTGATGAAATTCAAAATGTGGAAGGGTTTGAAAAAGTTCTTGCATCGTTGCGGGCTACTGTAAAATGTTCTGTTTTTGTTACAGGAAGCAATTCTACGCTTCTTTCTGGAGAGCTGGCAAGTCTTTTGACAGGGCGGACTGTTGAGTTTGAGGTTATGCCTTTTTCTTTTCTGGAAATGAGTGAATATTTTAAGGCGAACAATCGGGAATTTTCTGAGGATATGATTTTTGATTATCTCAAGTGGGGAGGCTTTCCACTTCGCTTTGATTTTGTGCGTGAACAGGACAGACGTCGTTATCTTTTATCTCTTTATGAAGGAATAATAAAAAAAGACATTTCTGGAAAATCCTCCAGATTTGATAAAAAAACATTCATGGATATTTCTCTTTATATTCTTGCTAATGCTGGAAAGGAATTTTCTGTTGAGAATGTGGTTAATTATTATGGAACACATCATAATAAGAAAATTACACGTCAGACTGTATATAATTATCTTGAAAAAATGCAAAAAGCATATCTTATTCATGCTGTAAAAAAATTCAATATTTCAGGGAAAGAAGCTCTTAAAGGAAACGAAAAATATTATGCTGTTGATATGGGGCTTAGAATTATAAATACAAACAGTGTGAATTTTGAGGATACTTTTTTTCTGGAAAACATAATTTTTAATGAGCTTCTTATGCGCGGTTATACTGTTTATACAGGAAAGACTTATAAAGGAGAGGTTGATTTTGTTGCAATTAAGGATGGTCGTAAGTGTTTTCTTCAGGTGTGCTATCTTCTTGCCAGCCCTGAAACTATTTCCCGTGAATTTGATGCATTCAAGCCTGTATCAGATTCTTCTCCAAAATATGTTTTGAGTCTGGATAGGGTGGACATGAGTCGCGATGGAATAGGTCACATAAATATTGTTGATTTCTTGCTTCACCGCAAAGATATCGCCCTGACTTAATAAAAAAATGCCCGTTCTTATTCACAGAGAACGGGCATTTTTTTATGTGTGATATTGTTTACTGACGGGTATAGGTATGATTGCCGTCAGATGCTGTATTACCATTAATTGTAAGTGTGTAAGGACCTTCAGATGTAGAAATCGTAACTGTGCCAGATGTTGCTGCAGGGTTTCCTGTGTATGTAAACCAGTCTGGAGAACCTCCATTTTCAACAATAGACATCTTGTTGTCAGAATAGAAGTTGTATACTGTATAGCCACTTCCGCTGGCAAATGTAGCAATAAGTGTGCCAGTTGATGAGCTGGTACCAGCGCTGTCATCACTACTACCACCGTCATTAGAACATGCAACGAATGCGCAAGCCAACATTAATGCTGCAAGAATAGCAGCAAGTTTAGAAAAGAACTTCATAAAATCCTCCACAGATTTTGTAAATAAGTTAAAAATACTTAATGCAAATCCGTATACGGCAGGTGGCAGCCTTGCTGCTGTCTGCCACACGGATTTGCATTAAGGGGCTCTCGTCAAGCCCCTTAACACTGTACAGTGTTAAGGTCGCGTCCGAAATGCTTCAGAAGCTGGTTTTACTCGGATAAAACTGAGTCGGTTTAAACCGAGTAAATTGACATGCTGTAAAAGTATACGTATACTTATTGAGAGGATCTGTAATGGAATCAAAATTTATAGGAAGAGATAGGCAGATAAAGATACTTAATGATTTTTTCAATGCGAGTTCTGAATTTGCAGGATTGGTATATGGACGCAGGCGTATAGGTAAAACAGAACTGTTAAAACAAAGCTTAAAAATGAATCCTGAAATAAAATCAATTTATTACGAATGTAAGGAAACTTCTGAAGAAAACAATGTCGAAAGCTTTTCTGATATCCTTTCAGAATCATTGAATATGCCCCCGCTTGCATTTAAAACTTTTGAATCTATTCTCTCCTTTTTATACAGGCAAAGTCGCTCAACAAAGACAGTCCTTGTAATCGATGAATATCCGTATCTTCGAAAGGTTGTTTCAGGACTGGACAGTATTATTCAGAATTTGATTGACGGCAATAAAAACGAGTCTATGCTTAAGATTGTGCTTTGCGGCTCTTATGTAGAAACGATGCAATCCCTTCTTGAAAAAGAAAATCCTCTGTTCGGTCGTTTTGATGTGATAATAAACCTTAAGGCTATGGATTATTATGAATCCTCCCTTTTTTACAAGGAGTTTTCTTATGAAGATAAAGTGCGTCTTTATTCTGTGTTTGGAGGAATTCCGTATTATAATCGACTGATTGATTCTAAAAAAACTGTCAGGGAAAATATAATAGATTTGATTGCCAGTCCTTCAAGCAGGCTGGAAAACGAAGTGACCATGTATTTGAAATCTGAAATTTCAAAGATGCAGAATGCCTATGAAGTATTTGAAGCCTTGGCAAAAGGAATTGTAAAATTTGCCGATATTCTTGCCCAGTCTAAAGTGTCAAGTTCCCCGACTTTGTCAGATGTTCTCGATAAACTTATAAAAATGGATGTTGTGGAAAAAAAATCTCCAATCAATGATGAAAACAACAGGAAAAAATCCGGATACTATGTAAGCGACCAGCTTACTATGTTTTATTTTAAATATATTTATAGGAATTTATCCCGCTTGAATGTAATGAACAGCGATCTTTTTTTTGACAGGTTTATAGCCCAGGACTTTGATGAATCTTATGTTCCAAAAGCTTTTGAGCAGATTTGCAGCCAGTTTCTTATTCGCGAAAATCAGAAAGGTCTCTTGGAATATGGTTTTGAACGCATAGGAAAATATTACTATGACGATGCTAAAAATAAAAAGAACGGTGAGTTTGATATTGTGACTGAATGCAATGGTTCGTATGTTTTCTATGAGGCAAAATTCCGCTCTTCTCCATTAGATAAAGCTCTTATATGGAAGGAAATTCAGCAGGTGAATGCATGTGGGCTTTCCTGCCAAAAGTATGGATTTTTTTCAAGGAAAGGATTTAAGGATATTGATGAAGAATATAAAGAGAACTTGATTTTGTATGAATTGAAAGATCTGTATGAATAAAAAAACGCCCTCTCTCTGTTACCGGGACCGGACATTTTTTAACGCTTTCTGTGTATGTTCCTTTTGCAGAATCTGATGCATCACCTGATGAAGACTCAATTGACAGCCTTTCTGTTTTTATGTAACCTACTTAGCTGATATGCAGACATTTGCATAAAATATCATTGGTTGGGAGCGTCATGTTAAACCAGTTTTCCCGTACAGAACTGCTTCTTGGTAAAGAGGCAATGGAAATTTTAAATCATTCCCACATTGCGGTTTTTGGTGTAGGAGGCGTGGGAGGATTTACTGTAGAAGCTTTGGTCAGAAGCGGAATTTGTCATATAGACATCATTGATGACGACAAAGTATGCCTTACAAACCTTAACCGACAGATAATAGCAACTCGTTCATCAATAGGAAAATATAAGGTTGACGTTATGAAAGAGCGGATTTTAGACATAAATCCAGATGCCGAAGTAAATACATTCAAGTGCTTCTATCTACCCGAAACTCGCAACCTGTTTGATTTTTCAAAATATGATTATGTAGTAGATGCCGTGGACACAGTAACTGCAAAAATCCAGCTGATTTTGCAGGCAAAGGAAGCCGGAACAAAAATAATTTGCAGCATGGGAGCAGGAAACAAACTTGATCCTGCTCAGTTTGAAGTAGCTGACATTTCACAGACTAGCGTATGTCCTCTTGCCCGCGTAATGAGGCAGGAATGTAAGAAACGTGGCATTAAGGATGTAAAGGTTGTCTATTCAAAAGAAAAGCCTCTCCGCCCGATTGAAGACATGGCAATAAGCTGCCGGACTCACTGCATCTGTCCTCCTGGGGCACAGCATAAATGTACGGAACGCCGAGACATTCCAGGCAGCACGGCATTCGTACCTTCCGTTGCAGGACTGATTATTGCAGGAGAGGTTATAAAAGATTTGACATTTGAAGCAACTCATCGTGCACGAAATTCTATATAACATTTTTTTTATCAAATAAAACTAACATAATATTAGTACAAGATTTTGAAAAAAAACACTATACTAAAATGTGAAGGAATAAACATTTATGAAACAATATACAGTAACGGGAATGACATGTGCGGCTTGCTCTGCTCGCGTAGAGAAAGCTGTTTCAAAGGTAGATGGTGTTGAGAGCTGCTCTGTAAGCCTCCTTACAAATTCTATGGGAGTTGAAGGTAGTGCTGACGATGATGCAATAATTAAGGCTGTTGTAAATGCTGGATATGGGGCAAGCGTAAAAAACGAAAAATCTTCATCCAAAACAGAAACTGATGACTCTTTAAAAGATGTTGAAACACATCTTCTCTTAAAGAGATTAATCAGTTCTATTATATTTCTGCTGCCTCTCATGTATGTTTCGATGGGGCACATGATGTGGAATTGGCCTCTTCCTGATTTTATGGATGGAAATCATGTTGCAATGGGCTTGTGTCAACTTTTGCTTGCAGTAATCATCATGATAATAAACCAGAAGTTCTTTATAAGCGGTTTCAGGTCTCTTTTGCACCGTTCTCCGAACATGGATACTTTAGTCGCATTAGGTTCTTCTGCATCTTTTTGTTACAGTACATGGGCATTGTTTGCGATGACTGGAGCCGTGGTCAGCCGAAATGAAGATGCCGTAATGCAATATATGCATGAGTTTTATTTTGAAGCGGCTGCAATGATTTTGACTCTCATTACAGTTGGAAAACTACTTGAAGCACACTCAAAGGGAAAGACTACAAATGCCTTGAAAAGCCTTATGAAGCTTTCTCCAAAGACAGCGACAATCCTTGAAGATGGTAATGAATTAACAGTGTCTGTTGAGCAGGTTAAAAAAGATGACATATTTATAGTACGTCCTGGTGAAAATGTTCCTGTTGATGGTATTGTGCTTGACGGAAACAGTGCTGTAAACGAATCTGCCCTTACGGGTGAAAGCATTCCTGTAGACAAGAGTGTAGGTGATAAAGTAAGTGCCGCAACTTTAAACCAGTCAGGTTTTCTAAAATGCAAGGCAACCAGAGTGGGCGAAGATACAACTCTTTCCCAGATTATACAAATGGTAAGCGATGCTGCTGCTACAAAAGCTCCTATTGCAAAAATTGCCGATAAGGTTTCTGGCATTTTTGTTCCAGTGGTAATTGCCATTGCTGCTGTTACGTTTATTGCCTGGATGTTTGCAGGTGCAGATGTGGGAACCTGCTTGACACGTGCAGTTGCAGTTCTTGTGATAAGTTGTCCGTGTGCATTAGGTCTTGCAACTCCAGTTGCAATCATGGTAGGTAACGGTAAAGGGGCAAAAAACGGCATTCTGTTTAAAACCTCTGCAGCTCTTGAAAAGGCTGGTAGAACGCAAATTGTTGTTCTTGATAAAACTGGAACAATTACAAAAGGTGTTCCTCTTGTTACTGATATTATTCCATCTGATAATACAAGTAGTGAAGAGCTTTTGTCTGTGGCTTTTTCTCTTGAAAAAAAGAGTGAGCATCCTTTGGCAAAGGCCGTTGTTCAAAAAGCTCTTGAAAATAAAGTTCAGCTTCAAGATGTTACTGATTTTAAAGCTTTGCCAGGCAACGGACTTTCTGCCATGCTGAACAAAAAGAGTTTAGCAGGTGGCAATCTTAGTTTTATAGAAACTGTTGCTTCTGTTTCAGAGGCATTAAAAGCAAAAGCAGAGCATTTGTCCATGGATGGCAAGACTCCACTTTTCTTTGCATACGATGGTGCACTTCTTGGAATCATTGCAGTCAGCGATACAATAAAAGAAGACAGTCCAAAAGCCGTGCATGAACTTCAGCAAATGGGCATAAAAGTAATCATGCTTACTGGGGATAATGAACAAACTGCAAAAGCTATCGGAAAACGTTCTGGCGTTGACGAAGTTGTTGCCGGGGTTCTTCCAGATGGAAAAGAAAACGTAATCCGGTCACTGCAGGAAAGCAATGGCAAAAAAGCGGTTTGCATGGTTGGTGACGGCATAAACGATGCTCCGGCTCTTACACGAGCAGATACAGGCATTGCAATTGGGGCAGGTACCGATGTTGCAATTGATGCGGCAAATATTGTCCTCATGAAAAACAGTCTTTCCGATGTTCCTGCTGCAATACGTTTAAGCAGGGCAACTTTGGCAAATATTCATCAAAATCTGTTTTGGGCATTCTTCTATAATATAATAGGAATTCCTTTGGCGGCAGGTGTCTTTACGCCTTTGTTGGGCTGGAAACTGAATCCTATGTTTGGAGCAGCTGCAATGAGCCTGTCAAGTTTTTGTGTAGTTACAAATGCCCTTCGCCTAAACCTGTTTAAAATGTATAATAATGAAACTAAAAAAATTACTAAGGAGCAGGCAATGCAAAAAACAATAGCTATTGAAGGCATGATGTGTCCCCACTGTGAAGCTCATGTAAAAAAAGCTTTGGAAAGTATTGACGGCATTGAAAATGCAATAGCAAGTCATGAGAAAAAAAATGCAGTTGTAACACTAAAAGAAGGAACTGTTCTTGATGAGATTGCCGTTAAAAATGCGATTACAGAAGCAGGCTATGAGTTTAAAGGAGTTGTCAAATGAAAAAGATTTTTTTTGTGCTTGTATTGTTCTGTTCGTTTTCGCTTTCTTTTGCACAGAAAGCCGGAGATAAAATTTCATTTTCATCACAAGAGCTGAATGGGGCTGTTGTAACTGACAGTCTTTTTGCAAAAAACAAACTTACAATGATTAACATTTGGGGAACGTTCTGTCCGCCTTGCATCAAGGAAATGCCAGATCTTGCAAAACTAAATAATGCAAACAAAGAAAAGAACGTTGAAGTTGTAGGAATTGTGATTGATCTTACTGATCAAAGGGGCAGAGTCATTGCCAAACAGAAAAAAGATGCACAGACAATCATTTCAATGACTGGAGCTGATTACACTCATATTGTTCCAAATCCAGAAATGTTTTCGGGTTTGCTTAGAAATGTTCAGGCGGTTCCAACTACGATTTTTGTAGACCAAAATGGTAAAATGGTTGGAAAAATGTATCTTGGAGCAAAAACTCAAAAAGAATGGCAAAAAATAATAGACGACTTGCTTTCAAAATAAGTTTTATAGTGCTTTTCATTGGTGTTGTACTTGTTGCCGCAGGAGCTTTTAAAGGTGGTGCGCTTGGTGTTTTTTTCAAAGCCACGCGCATCTGCCTTGAATGCATAGGAATCGGTTGATATGAAAGATTCCGTAAGGCATCATGGTAAAATCCGTCTCATAGTACAAGCCTGTTTTGCAGCTGTTTCAAATGGCTACATAAAAGGTTTTGCTAGGGGGCAGATTTTCACAGGCAAAACAAAAAGCTTGTGTGTGCCTGGACTAAATTGCTATTCATGTCCAGGGGCGTTAGCTTCGTGTCCGATTGGTTCTTTACAGGCAGCCCTTAGCAGTCATGATTACAGGATTGCAATATATGTCATTGGATGTCTTGTAATCTTTGGTACTATACTAGGACGCTTTGTTTGTGGATTTTTATGTCCGTTCGGACTTATTCAGGATTTGCTTTTTAAAATACCTTTTGTAAAAAAAATCACTCATCTTCCGGGAGAGAAGTTTCTGCGCTTTTTTAGATTTGCTATTCTTGCTGTCTTTGTCATTATATTGCCATTATTTGTGCTGAATTTTATGGGAATTGGAGAACCCTGGTTTTGCAAATGGATATGTCCTGCAGGAACATTGGAAGCTGGCATTCCTCTTCTTTTGCTGAATTCTGCCATGAGGGAGGCAATAGGCTTTATATTCAAATGGAAATTGTTAATTCTTATCGTAACAATAGTTTTATCTATAATAATCTTTCGACCGTTTTGCCGCTACTTTTGTCCATTGGGTGCAATATATGGAGCTTTTAACAAAGTTTCTTTTTACAGCTTTTCAATAGATAAAGAAAAATGCTCCAAGTGCGGCTCATGCCAGAAAACATGCAGATTGGACATCCCTGTCTACAAAAATCCAAACAGCATTGACTGCATTCGCTGCGGAGACTGCAAGTCAGCCTGTCCTCATAAAGCCATAAATTCTTCTCTTTGCTTGATTTTATGAAAACAATTCACTATGCTATGGATAGTTTTAAAAGTCATCAGGAGAGATAAATGACTCACATTAAAAAAAAACATCAGTATGAAGACGAAATAAAAGAACTTAATTTCCGTATGTTCAAGTCTGTATCGTTTTACTTGATGGTCACATCACTTTTTTTGGGATTTGTTACTTTTATTCCAAATCCAGTTCTTTCAGAATTAGATTTTAGGATTCTTTTATTTTTAAGTAGTTTTATCGGTGCTTTATTATATTTGCCCTGCATTTTTGTGCCTTCAGTCATTAAAAGGTTTGCAACCTTATGCATATATCTTGTCATGTCACTTTTGCAAGTCTTTTTCCTTTTGCTTGAAAATATCATTGTCTTGCATAGAGGCTCGTATACTCCTTATTCACTACCACTTGTTTTTATGTTGTTGCAGCCAATCATAATTGTTGACGAAAATGTGCGAAAAAATATTTTTACTGCATGTACAATGGTTGTTCTTATTGTTATTTCCGCATGGTTAAAACCTCTTAATACTGCAATTAACGATATTTTTAATATCATCCCTTTGGGACTGTCCGGCTGCGCTATTGGAATTATTTCAAGAACTTATGTTGTTAACTATTTGGACAGAAAGGTTGCTGAAAAGAATTTGGATTTAGAAAAAGCAAAGGCAGAAAGCAAAGCAAAATCTGAATTCCTTGCTTTTGTGAATCATGAAATACGATCTCCGATGAATACAATAGTCGGACTAAACGAAATGATTCTTCGTGAGTCAAAAGACAACGTAGCCCTCGGCTATTCAAAAGAAATAAAGCAGGCCTGTGGAACTCTGTCGCTTCTCATAAATGATGTACTTGATTTTTCTAAAATCAATTCAAATGACTTTTCGCTTGTCCCTGTTGAATACAATCTTGATGCCCTTTTAAATGATTTGCTTACCATTGTCGTTCCTCGCGCACAGGAAAAGAATCTTGAATTTGCTGTATCCATTAAGGAAGATACTCCGAATAATCTTATTGGAGATGACATGCGCATAAAGCAGTGTGTCATGAACCTTCTTTCAAATGCAATAAAGTACACTGATAAAGGAAGCGTGAAGCTATTGGTAAGTTGGAAACAATCTGCTGATGATGATCATTGCATACTCCTTACTTTTGCTGTTGAAGATACAGGTTGTGGCATTAAGCCTTCCGATATTGACAGAATTGCTTCACCATTTGAACGTCTGGATGAGCTTAAAAACAGAAACATTGAAGGTTCCGGGCTTGGACTATCAATTGTAAAAGGGTTGCTCAAAAAAATGGGCAGTTCACTTTGCGTAACGAGTGAATATGGAATTGGCTCTAATTTTTCATTTACCATCAGGCAGCCTGTTGAACTGAATGTTCCTATTGGTAAGTATACGGCACAGACATATACAAAGAAGCGGAAAGGAGCTTCCTTGTATGGAACATTTTTGGCTCCCACTGCAAGAATCCTTGTAGTGGATGACTTGAAGATGAACCGGGATATTATATGCGCACTTTTGAAGTGTACTCAGATTAACATAGATACGGCATCAAGCGGCAATGAAGCAATTGAACTTGTAAAGAATAATCACTATGATGTCGTGCTGCTTGACCACAGAATGCCAGGTATGGATGGCATAGAGACCCTCCGTGCAATAAAAGCCCTGGACATCGATTTTGCAGACGACACGAAATTTATTGCTCTTACGGCAAATGCATCGCATGGTTATAAAGCGTTGTATATGCAGAAAGGTTTTGATGACTATTTGCCAAAACCCATAGACAGTGAAGATCTTGAACAAATGCTTGTCAGAATGTTGCCTAAGAATCTGATTCGGATAAAATCTGCTTCCAAGTATCAACAATATGATGAAGTAAATGATGGCGATATGTCTGAAGCCGATAACTCTAGGTTTATTGCTATGTATAGTGGAATCGAGGGAGTGGACTGCAATGCCGCAATGTCTCTGTGTAAAAATGTTTCTGTCCTGCTTGAAGCTGTGCGGACATTTTATAATGATAGTGAGGTAAAGATTGCAGACTTGCAGCAAAATTTTAATCAATGCAATTTGAAATCCTATATCATTGCAGTACATTCTCTAAAGACAGAGCTTAGGGTAATTGGCTTTGACAGCCTTTCAAAACAGGCTTCACTCCTTGAATTTTTTAGCGACAATGGTGACATTGAATCTGTCAGAGAATATACACCTGATTTTCTTGTGAACTTGCAGCATTTTAGAGATAAAATAAGGGGCATTATTGAAAAACCAAAAGCGATTACTACGGAAGACTATCAAGATTTGCTGAAGTCTCTGAAAGAATGTTCCAAAGTTCAGGATCTGAAAGCCGCAGAGCGCATGCTTCACATGGTTGACGGTTTTGCAATGCCTGAAGGTGAGGAGAGTTTTTTTACATTGTTGAGACAGTCTGTTCGAAACAGGAATGGCGTTCTTTTTAAAAGATTGATGGACAGTCATTAGCTGTAATTTATAGAAAGAGATTAGGAGGCGTAATAAAAAATAATGGAAAAACAGATTTGCTTTATATGTGATGACGGCAGTCATTTTCTTGTAAGGACAATGCTTGGTGAACTTAAGGAAGCAGGATACGATGTCATTGTATACACTTCTGATGTTAATGTAAAAACTCTTGCCAATTCTGATTTTGAAGTGTTCATAATCTATTTTGACGGCTTTGATATAATTGATGAGCGGCTCATGCATTCTTTTAACAGACTCCTTTCTGAAAAAAGCAAAAATATCAGCATCTATCTTATTGGAACTGATGATGATTTGAAGCAGGCTTATAAGTTTATTGACATTGCATTCATTACCCATTCTTTCAAGCGACCTGTGAGCATGGAAAACGTTATCCGTGAACTAAGACTCACGCTTCCTACTTATGTAAATGAAGACAACCTTGTGTCGCACAATAAGGATAAGCCTGAAAACAATGGCAGAAAAAATATTCTTATTGTAGATGATGATGATGTTTATTTGAGAAGCCTTGAAGGGTGGTTTTCCGATGAATACAACGTATACACGGCTGTGTCTGGAACAAATGCCCTTGCACTGCTGAAAATGGTTTCATTTGATCTTATTCTTCTGGATTATGAAATGCCAATGCTGTCAGGGCTGGACGTGTTCCGCATTCTTAGAAGTGAGCCTGAAACTGCAAGTATTCCTTTGGTTTTTCTGACTGCAAAAGATGATAAAGATATATGTCTTGAAATTCTAGAGGAAAAACCTGACGGTTATCTTTTAAAGACTACTGCTCCAATTTTGCTCAAATATAACATCAGGAATTTTTTTGAAGGCAAGAAGCTGTGGTGGAAGCCTTCTGAGGAATAGGGCTGATTGCATAAAAAAACAGCACCATTGTGAATAATGGTGCTGTTCTCCAAAAATATTTTGTTTTGCTAAAACTATTTTGTTACATTAAACTTAAAGAACAGAACATCGCCGTCCTGAACAACGTAATCTTTTCCTTCCTGTCTGTACTTGCCGGCTTCCTTTATCTTGGCTTCAGTACCATACTGGCGCAAATCGTCTACAGTGTAAGCTTCTGCCTTAATAAATCCTTTTTCAAAGTCTGTATGGATTACACCTGCAGCCTGTGGAGCTTTGTCTCCTGCATGAATTGTCCATGCACGGCATTCATCTGCTCCGCCTGTAAAGAATGTACGCAAGCCCATGAGGTGGTAAACCTGACGTGCAAGAACAGTAAGACCGCTCTCTTTAAGTCCGACACTTTCCATGAATTCCTTGCGGTCGTTTTCATCCGTAATTTCTGCAAGGTCAGCTTCAAACTTTCCGCAGATAACGATGACTTCTGACTTTTCTTCTGCCGCAATCTTTTTTACAGCTTCAACATAATTGTTTGTGCCGCTTTCGATTGTATCTTCGTCAATATTGCATACAAAAAGCTGAGGCTTTACTGTAAGCAAGTGCAGATCATAAATTGCAAGTTTTTCATCATCTGTCAAATCTGCAAGACGTGCGCCTTTTCCTTCCTGAAGCAAAGGCTTAATCTTTTCTACGGCACTTGTGTAGTGGGCATATTTCTTTTCTTCTTCCTTGCCCATTGCACGAATAGCCTTTGTCACCTTTTCCTGACGCTTTACGATTGTGTCCAAGTCTGCCTGTGCAAGCTCATAATTTATGGTAAGAATGTCACTTTCCGGATCAATCGGAGCGTCTGTCTTTGCGTCTTCGCGGACATGCTGGATGTCTGGATTATCAAAACAACGGACAACATGGGCAATAACTGTTGTTTCGCGGATGTTTGCAAGGAACTTATTTCCCAGACCTTCACCCGTGCTTGCTCCCTTTATGAGACCTGCAATGTCTACAAAATCTACGCTGGCAGGAATTTTCTTTTTTGGCTGGAATACGCTAGCCATAAAGTCAAGACGCTCGTCTGGCAAGTCTACGACACCCACATTCGGGTCAATTGTACAGAACGGATAGTTTTCGGCAGCTGCCGGTGCTTTTGTCAGTGCGCTAAAAATGGTTGACTTGCCGACATTTGGCAGTCCTACAATACCACAGGTAAGTTTCATGTATAATTCCTATAAATTTGATGTAATTTAAGGATTTTACTATAACTCATTTACTGAAAATAGGCAATGTATCAGTTTGTTTTGTACTTGCCGATAAGGGTTGCTATAAAGAATGCTGCTATGTCGATGGCAACAATTGTAGAACCTACAGGCGTTCCTGCCAGAATAGAAACCAGCATTCCAAATACAGCACATGATGTTGAAATGACTGCTGAAAATATTGTGACTAGCTTGAAGCTCTTGAAAATCCTCATTGCACTCATGGCAGGAAAGATTATCAGGGCGGAAATCAGAAGCGTACCTACAAGATTCATTGCAAGCACTATTACTACACCTGTTATTACGGCAACAATTACATTGTACAAATCTGTTTTTACGCCTGTTGCCTTTGCAAAAGATTCGTCAAACGTAATTGCAAAAATCCTGTTGTGGAATAGAGTGAATAGAGCTACAACACTTATGCTCAGAACTATGCACAGTATGACTTCATGTTTCTTTAGGGTAAGGATTGAAGTAGAGCCGAACAGCGTTGTGCATACATCCCCAGAAAGGTTCGATGAAGGCTTGAATATGTTCATCATAAGATAACCTATTGCAAGAGCACCAACGGAAATCATTGCAATTGCAGCGTCTCCTTTTATCTTTCTTTTATTTCCTCCGCACAGGATGAATACGGCACATGCAGTAGTTACCGGAAGAACCAGCAGCATGTTGTTTGTAAGTCCGAATACAGCTGCAAATGACAGTGTTCCGAACGCTACGTGGCTCAATCCGTCTCCTATGTATGAAAATCTTCTAAGCACAAGAGTAACACCCAGTAGCGATGAACATAGTGATATTAAAGTTCCTGCTACAAGGGCATATCGTACGAATGAAAATGAAAGATATTGTGACAGCGTTTCAAAAATTCCGCTCATGTTGTTTCTCCTGCAAGCAAAGCCCCTTACGGGGCTTGATATTTTTAACTTTCTATTTCAATGCTTCCTTTAAGACTTCAAGGTTCTTGTTCATTATTCCAAGATAAGTAGTTCCCTTTTTGATGTCTTTTGTTGTTACGGACTGCATTGAATCGAATGTAAGAATTTTTGCTTTCTTATTCTTTGAAGACTGTATTACAGTACGTGCAATCTTTCCGTTTCCACTTTCAATCTGGCATACATTCTTAAGATTCAGTTCGTCAACCTTACCTGCGAGGAATGCTATTGTCTCAAAACTTGCTTCCGTTTCTGCAGAGCATCCTACGAAAGCTGCATAATACTTAAGGTTATAGTCGTCTACAAAATAGCGGAACGGAAAGCGGTCTGCAAAAAGAAGAGTGTCTGTGCTTCCGCTTTTTACAGCTTTTTCAAAGTCTGCGTCAAGACTGTCAAGTTTTGCTGTGTATGAAGCAAGATTTGACTTGTATGTAGATGCATTTTTTGAATCCTTTTCGCAAAGTGCATTGGCAATTTCATTGCAGAGAATTTTTGCATTGCGAACTGAAAGCCATACGTGCTCATCGTATTCTGTTTCTTCTTCCTCTTCGCCTTCGTGATGCTCGTGACCTTCATGAGCATGCTCATGACCATGTTCATGCTCATGCTCTTCTTCTGCCTGCATTCCTTCTATAACTTCTTCTGCTTTTACCTTGTCGCCCAGAACTTCCATCAGGTTTATTACCTTCATGTCCTTGTTCTTTGCATTTGCAAGGGCATCTTCTACCCATTCATCACTTTCTCCGCCAACGTAGATGAAGATGTCTGCTGTTGAGATTTTTGCTATGTCCTTGATTGACGGCTGATAGCTGTGCAGGTCTACACCTTTTCCAATGAGGAGGGTGACTTCAGAATCTTTTGCCTTGTCTCCTGCAATTTCCATTACCCAGTCATATTCTGGGAATATTGTTGTTACAATCTTTGTCTTTGCAAATGAAGTTGCTGCTGCAAGAATGATTGCGACGCTAAAAAATATTTTTCTAAGATTCATTATGTGCTCCTTTTTTATGCAATTGCTTTTTCGTCAAGGCAGCTTTCTAGAGCTGTCTTGATCTCTGCCTTGTTGTATCCCTTTCCTATGAACACAATCTGATTTTCCCTGTCTCCGAATTTTTCATCCCAGTTCTTTGTTATGTCAGGATTCTGTTCAATGTATTCTTTCTTCTGGTCTTCAACGAGTGCGTCTATCCAGTAAGAAACTTCCATTATTGACGAGTTCCTTCCTGCCTGCTCAAACAGCTGCACTGTGGCGTCTGCATCAGAAAACCAGATGTATCCTTTTGAACGGATGAGGCTTGATGGGTAGCGGTTGTTTACAAAGTCCATAAAACGTTCCCTGTTGAAAGGCCTTCTTTCTTCGAATACAAATGAAGAGATTCCGTATTCATCGGTACAGCCTTCTTTTGAGCGGTTAGGCTGGCTCATGCTGTTGATTGCCTTTTGAATTGCAGAAGATGAGTCTATCTGCTCAAAGTCAAAAGGCTCTGTAGTCATTATTTTTTCTATGTCAATGTTTCCGTTTGTTGTTCTGATGATTGGAGCACGTGGCTGGAAGTCGCGCACAATTGCTTCCACTTCATCAATCTGCTTTTCATCAAGCAAATCACACTTGTTGAGCACTATGAAATTGCAGAATTCTATCTGGTCAACAATGAGAGTTGATATTTCTTCTGCAGTAAGATTGTTTTCGTCTGTAGCTTCCTGCTTTTTTTTCTTAAGGTCACTTAGGAACTCTCTGTAAATTCTGTCAGCATCAACGACTGTGACTACAGATGTTAGGTAAACATTTGTGTCTGGATTGTCTTCTTCGTAAGCAAGGAAGCTTGCTGAAACCGCTCCAGGATCACTTATGCCTGATGCTTCTACAAATACAACCTCTACAGAATCAAGCTTTGAAATTTTTTCTATCTGCGCAATGAATTCATCTCTGAGAGTACAGCAGATGCATCCGTTCTGAAGTTCAAACATTGGACATTCAGCAACGTTTGCCCCATTCTTTTTAAGGATTTCGGCATCTACATTAATGCTACCCATGTCATTTACAATAAGGGCAACTTTTCTGTTTTCCTGCTTAAGCAGATTGTTAAGAAGTGTTGTCTTGCCTGAGCCAAGATAACCTGTAATAAGTATGACAGGCTTTTTGTTTGTGTTTTTCATTATGATTTCCTCTTTAAAAGAATTGCTTTGAATAATGCAAAGAGGATTTCAGCTGATGAGTCTTTCCTTTTGGCTTACTGGTGTAATTGAGATTAAATATATTGTAAAAACTTTCTCACGTTCTGCTATGAATAAGAGATGTTCTAACGGTTTTATTGGGGGGACTGGAACTGCGACTTTTATTGTGTTTTGGACAATCTGAAGAATAAGGCAGATTGGACAATCCTCATCATGGCAATTTGCAGAATCATGGTCTGAATGTAACGGCTCAAACATAAGAAGTGAGAACAATGCCACTGCGAGTACCATTGCTGTCAGTTTTTGCAGCCATGTTGTGGAATGGATTCTATTATGTTCTGTGTTGTAAAATGATTCCTGCATTTTGAATTTGATAACGAGTATCAAATTATAGCAAATAGAAAACTTTGTCAAGCTATTGATAACAGAAGAAAAACATGCGGCCTTTGCATGTGTTTGGCAAAAATAGGCAATGTATGCTATAATTCTTTGCTATGGAACGTCTGACGTACACGCTCATAAACAAGGAAACTCCTCTCTGCGACTTTATTATAGAAGGTGAGGGAGAACTTGAGCTTTGTAAGATTGTAAAGGAATATAATCCTCTACCTTTTTGGTGCGAGCCGCTTTCTACATGGGTTGCCAACCGAAGTTCTGCAAAGCACAGGACTCACGTAAACAAAATTCTTGAAATGTGCGGAGGCAAGACAAAGAGCGGCTTTATTGCCCTTACACACTGTCTTTCCCTCACAGATACTCTTTGGGTTAAGAGCAATAGGGAAGATGTTGCTTGGAGCAATGTAAACCTGTACGAAAACAGTTTTGACGAGGTTATTTCCAAGCTTTCCTTTGACGGAAACGGGCTTTTTGGAATTCAGATGTCAACGACATCTCCAGAGCTTACGACAGATGGTGCTTATGATAAGTGCTGGCTGAACGAAAGCGACGGCATTCACCTTATAAAGACTGGTAGTGATGGAGCCAGAAATGCTGGGCTTGAGCCTTATGGAGAAGTTCTGGCAAGTCAGGTGTTTGAAAAAATTTGTAATTCCGTAAAGTATACGCTTAAAAAGTATGATGGAAGAGTAATTTCGGACTGTAAGATTTTTACAAATCAAGACTTTGGATATAAGCCTGTTAGTCTGTTCTTAAAAAGTGGCGTTAAATATGGTCTTGCAGAAACTCTTGAAATCTACCGTGATTTTAATAGCGAAGATGCCTTTCGCCGTATGGTTGTTGCAGACTGCATAACGCTGAACAGTGACCGCCACTTTGGAAACTTTGGTTTTCTTGTAAACAACGAGACTTTTGAGCGGACTGTTTTGAATCCGTGCTTTGACTTTAACATGGCATTCGTTCCTTTTGCAGAGGAAGGCTTTGATTTTGGTAAGAGCGATCTAGATTTTGACGAATATCTTTCCAAGCGTGGACCTGTTATTGGCAGTGACTATGTAGCTCCTGCACGTGCAATCCTTACGCCTGAAATAAAAAACTGTGTTGAAGAAATCCGTGAAACGCCGCTGACATTGCAGTGCGATGAAAAATTTACGGAACGCAGGCTTTCACAGATGAACATGATAAAGAACGTTCAGTGCGAGCGGATTTTGGGCTTTGATGCAAAGTGGGAGTTTTAAGGGGACGTTTGTTATGTCTGAAATACTTCTGTTTCACGGTTCGTCTAATATTATTGAAAAGCCTCTGTATGGAGTTGGAAAAGCTTGGAATGATTACGGTCTGGGGTTTTACTGTACAGAGATTATTGACTTGGCGAAAGAATGGCTTTTAGACAAATTTTTAATTTTATAGGCAGCTTTCTCAGGCTATGTATCTTGGAGATTTGGGAGAGCAAATCATGCTTAAAAGCAGGGTTGCTTTTGAAAGCATAATATTTTTATGAGAGACATCATAAGGGAGAAAATCACTGCAAATGATTCACGCCTACAATGAAGAATATCTTTCTGACGCAATGGAAAATTTAGGGGAAGCCTTTGATTATGCAGTTTATGCAGAAGGACTTTCTTTGAATGATTTTATGTATCTTTTTATAAATTCAAAAATTGCTCAGAAATTTCAGGAAGGAAACCCTAAATACATAAGCGGTATGTCTGGAACAGAACTTGTTCTTGAAACCCTTGTAAAAAGCGGTAGGGTTGTAAAAAATCCTGGTCCTTTAGAGAATTACGACAGGTCTTCAGAATATTGGAGCGGATGGATTCTTGCATATTATCAATGGTATTCGGGAAAGAGCTTTGCATATATACAGGAGTATCTTCCCGTGGAAGATATCCACAGGCTTTATAATCCCCTGCATGAAGCTCCTGAACAGAAATTCTTAGAAACAGCTCAGGCAATTATAGACAGAAGAATACTTGCTGACTCTGCAAGAAAGATATAGTCATTCCTTGAGGAGTCTGCCAGTCAGCAACGACAAGCCTTACGCTGTTTGTTCTTGACGGCAGCTGCTTGTCAGAATGTCCAACTCAGACCAATTTTTGGACTGATTGTGAATTTTCCGTTGATGTCCCATGAACCGCTTGCAGTTTCAGATGTTTCGTTGATTTTTAGAGTTGAAGAAGTCCTTACTTTTCCACCCATGACCCATCTTGCACCAAAACTTCCAAAAATTCCAAGATGCTTTGTGAATCGGAAAACACCTGTAATATCAGCACCAAGACTGTAATGTAAAAATGACGTTTCAAGGTCCAAAGAGCTTTGATATGGCACTCCCAAAAAGTCACCTTCATCTTTTGTTGATGATTTGAAGGTAGCATAGTCCAACCCGAACATGACGAACGCACCTAATGTCGTCCTGTCACTGTGGATAAAGGAGTATCCCACACCAAAGTCGCCAAACAGGTGAAGCCCTTTGTCATATCCAGATTCCTGCAGGATTGTTTTCATGACGGCAAGTCCGATTCCTGCATCAGCTTTGAATGAAAGCCCGAACTGTTTGTTTACAAGCAGATATGTAAGGTTGTAGTCAACATCAGTCTGATTGAAGTCCCCTAAGTCTAGGTAATAATCATTGACGACTTTGTATTTTTGGTGCATTTCTCCATAGTTTAGGGAAATTCCAGTACCGATAGTGTTTTGCCAGTCTCCTGCAAAAGCAATTGACGCTGTCACAAAAAGTTGAAGTACCAGCAAAAATGAGAGGATTCTTTTTTTCATTATAAACCTTCTATAAATGTATTTATTTGCAGCAGCTGAGCGTAGCAAGGCTGCTGCAAAGGACTTTCTTCAAGTCCTTTGCATAGTGTACACTATGCAAAAACGAAGTTTCTATGTTGTTCTATTGACAAGTATTTAAAATGAACTAAAATATGATATATATCAGTTTTAGAGGTTATTATTATGACATTCAAACAGTTGAAGGTTGCCGTTTATGCTGACGGTGCAGACAAGGATGCAATGATTGCAGAGTACAAGAAAGGCTATGTAACAGGTTTTACGACAAATCCTAGCCTTATGAAGAAAGCTGGCGTAAAGGACTATGTTTCTTTTGCAAAGGAAGTTGTTGCTGCAATTCCTGACCTCCCATTGAGCTTTGAAGTATTCGGTGATGATTTTGACACAATGGAAAAGGAAGCCAAGGTTATCAGTGCTCTAGGAAAGAACGTTTTTGTAAAAATCCCTATCATGCTTACAGACGGAACTTGCACAGCTCCTCTTATCAAAAAGCTTTCAGATCAGGGAATCCAGCTTAACGTAACTGCAATCTTTACAGTTGGACAGGTTCGTGCAGCAGTAAATGCATTCAAGGCTGGAACAAAGAATATTGTTTCTGTATTTGCAGGCCGTCTTGCAGATTCTGGACTTGATCCAATACCTGTAATGAAAAAGACTGCAAAAATCTGTAAGGGCAAGCCTGGTACAATGAGCTTGTGGGCTTCTACACGCGAGCTTTACAACATTGTTGAAGCAGACAAGTGTGGCTGTGATATCATTACTGTTCCAAACAGCGTTCTTGCAAAGATTCCGGGAATGGGCAAGACTCCAATGCAGGGTTCAAAAGAAACTGTACTTACATTTGCAAAAGATATTAAGGATTTGGGATTCAGCATCCTGAAATAATTACTTTATATAATTTTAGCCGTAGCTGCCTTATGGTAGTTACGGTTTTTTTATTTCAGGTAAGGAAAAGGCTCTGTATTTGTCAGCTGATTTAATTTTGCTTCTATATTATTTAATCTTAAATGTACGGTTTTCAATTGAGACTGAATGAATTGTTCTAAGAGATATGCCGTTGCGTTTGCCTGTTCGTAGTTTACTTCATGTTCGTAGCCGCCAAAAAGCAAAGCTGGGGAGACATTCAGTACTTCTGCTATTTTGCCTATGAGTTGTGCGGATGCAAACTGAGTTCCTGTCTCTATGATTGACAAGTGTTTCTGCGAGATTTGAAGCTTTATTGAAAGCTGTTCCTGCGTTAGTCCTGCTTTTTTCCTGAATTTCTGAACATTTTTTCCAAACAGTTTGGGAATGCTTTCTTTCTCCGTGTTTTCATCCATAGTTCCATTATCTATGCATAATTCATTTCGTAAACTTGCCGTGTGGTAATAATTATTCCTTGTAAGGTAATACATTTTGTTGCGTTTTTAATTTTCAGATGTTATTATATTACTAAATAGGTCTAAAAATCCCTTTTTGTATAGGAGAACGAGTAATGAAAAAGAAGTTTATCTTGTGCTTGTATGTAAGTCTAATTTTTTGTATGCAGCTGTTTGCTTCTGTGGCAATATTTTCTGCTTCAATGGATGGAAGCGTCAGAAATCTTGATGCTAATCTTGTAAAGAATGTGTTTGCGTCTCCAGAGCAGTATCTTCCTGTTGTTGTAGAAAATTTGACGTCTTCAAAGCTGTCAGATCCTGATAAGATTATGATTATTCATGACTGGATATGTGACAATATAGCCTATGATACTGATGTATTTTATGATGCGTCCGTTGCTCTAAGGCAGGACTATGTTTCCATACTTAAAAAGAAAAAGGCAACATCGTTTGGATATGCGAATCTAATGAAGGAAATGTGCCGTCTTGCAAATATAGAATGTGTGTGTATACAAGGGTATTTTAAAGGACCTGGATTCAAAGGCTCTGTAACGCCCGACCAAAAGCCTGACTGTGCATGGAATGCTGTATTTGTTAGAAACAAGTGGCAGCTAATTGATGTTGCGATGGATGCGGGTTTTTGTAATGGAATCCATTTTATAAAGCACTATAGCAATGACTGGATGTGGCTTACTCCAGAACAGTTTATTCTTTCACATTTACCTGAAGATGATCAATTTCAGTATATAAAGAAGCCTATTAGCAAAAGGGAGTTCTCCATGCAACCTTATGTTTCAGGAGCATTCTTTAAGAGGGGGATTTCTTTTGCGAATCAAAAAAACATTCCCTACTATTCAAATGCTATTAATTCGTATGTGTCCTATGATTTTTTTGTAGAGGATTCAAATCTTATGATATTTGCAGAAGTGTCTTCTGCTGATACTGGACAGCCATTTCAAAATTCTGCTTGGATAAACAGAATGTCTGATAAGATGAAAGTCTACTTTGATGTTCCTTCTGCAGGATTTTTCAGGGCAAGTCTCTATGCGCGACGCAGGGGAGAGTTAAAGAATCCTATGATATTGTCATTTCAGGACTGGGAGGCTTTTGTTCTGCCTAATAGTTCTGCTCTTTTACGGGAAAATAGAATTACAAAAAAGGAATATGAGTTTCTTGTTGCTTCGTATGAATATGATGCACAAAGTGGCTGCTACTATTTTATTGAGGATGCTTTTGATTTTGAACGTACTGATGCTGTTACAAAAATATTTTCAATTCTTGGTGTGAATACCGCAAATTTTGAAGAAATCTTTTATGTGTTCATTACACCTTTTGATAAGTACCATGGATATGGAAATGGAAAACGTTTCCCTTCCGAATTATTTCATTATTCAGAATCTATGAGCATTAATCTTATTTCCCCAATGATAGGTTCTGTAAAGAAGGGTAGTACACAGAAATTTACTGTTGAGGCTGCTGGATATAAGAATTTACTGCTTGTATTTAATGATGCTACATGGAAGACCTTTGAATATAATTCAAAAAATAAATGCTATGAGAGGAAAATTGAAATTCCTTATGATGCTGAATACGTAAAAATTTTTGGTGTAAGGGATGATGATAATTTTGAAGAACTCATTCTTTATGATGTACAGTAGGAGGAAGATGAAAATGAAGAAAATGATATTGCGTTGTGTCTGTGTTTTTGCAGTGTTGTTTAATTTTGCCATGCCAGTGTCTGCCGGTAAGAAGTTTGATTCACTCAAAGAGGCAATCAAGAAAGAGGCTAACAAAGAATCTAAGAAAGACTCTGGAAAAGAAACTGGTAAAGATTCAAAATCTTCAAAGGGCTCAAAATACAAGCGTGAGAACGTGGATACTGAAATATGGAATTTGTCTGTTCTTGATACTGCACGCGATGTAGATTACATGGATGAAATTGAAAAGGATATTGTCCTTGAAATGAATATGGCCCGAAGTAATCCCCAGAAATATGCTGAATTATATATTGAGCCAAGGATTAAAAAGTTTAATGGCAATGTGTATGGTGGAAAAATCAGGACTAATGAAGGTGTTGAAGTTGTGAATGAATGTATAAAATTCATGAACACTCATAAACCCCTTCCAGTTTTGTTGCCATCAAAAGGTTTGACACGGGCTGCCAAAGACCATGCAGACAGTCAGAGTCTGACTGATCAGTCTGGACATACTGGCACGGACGGAAGTGATCCTTTTACGAGAATGAAAAGATATGGTTCATTTAATGGTGCGTCTGGGGAAAACATTTCCTACGGTTCAAAGACTGCAAGGGAAATTGTTGTAACTCTTTTGATTGATGATGGCGTAAAAAGTCGTGGGCACCGTAAAAACATTATGAACAAAGACTTCAAGATGACAGGTGTTGGATTTGCAAATCAGCACAAGTTGTTCGGATGCGAATGTGTCCTTGATTTTGCAAATGGATATGTGGAAAAAGAGTAGGGGTATCATGAATAAACTGATTCGAAATTATTTGCTGTCCTTTTTCTTTCTGGCAGGAGTTTCCGCACCTGTGTTTGCTGTGCGGTATGTGGATGTGTCATCTGTAACTAATGTACCTATTGTTAGAGTAAAGAATGTTGAAGATTTTGAGAGTATTATAGATGGCTATAAAATTCCTGTTGTGTATAGGGTGATTGAAAAAAATGAGAGAAATAGTTATGCGAATTACGATACTGTCAAGACTCTTTTTGTAATAACTGGTGGTACTTATTTTTCGTTCAATATTCATGATTACGATACTTTAGATGATTATAAGTTTGGTTCTTCATTAAAGTTTGAGACTGCTAAAGATTTTTATGAAGCACGAAAACTTGGTATAGAAACATCTGAGTTATACTATTGGTATTCTGGAAATCATTTCCGTTCTGTTGATGATTTTAATGATGCTTACAGAAAGGGCTTTTTCAAAAAAAAATCGGAGGATTATTATAAGGCAAAAGAACTTGGATATACTTCCTATGAAGATTATAAGGTGTACTGTGATTATACAAAAGCTGGTTTTAAATCAAAAGAAGAATGGAAAAATGCACAGAAACTTGGCTTCTCGTCAGCGAGTAGTTATAATCAGGCAACCGATGCAGGATTTTCAACGTATTCGGAGTATAATGAAGCTTATAAATTAAAACTTCAGAATGACAAAAACAGTTATGATTATTATAAATCAATAACCAGTTCTGTCGATGAAATTGTAGAAAAGAATAAGCTTAACAAGAATGAAGCTTTTGTTTTCGTGTTGCTACAAAGTTTACCGAAAGGCGAAATGTCTATAAGTGTTTTGTCGACTCGATTGCAGGATATGATTAATCAAAAGCCAGAGGTAAGAGACGCTTTCGAAAAATTTATATTTGGCAATTCATCAAGAAATTCTTATGGGGGCAATAATATAAATTACTCACTTAAACCTTCAGGTTTGTTGAAATTCTTTTCAAGTGTAGATATCAGCAAAATAGGTTCGTATGACAATAAGACTGAGATATTTAAGAAGACTGTAGGAGCAAGTAAATTAGTTCCTGTTACTAAAGGAATTGAAAAGAAAGAAACCGTAAAAAAAGTTTTTGAAAAAGCATTTGGTGGATATTTAAGCCAAGAATCTATTGTAGAAGCCGCTGCTGGAACTGGAGTGTACTGGACTGAACATGGCAAGGTGTTTCACCTGTATGAGGATTGCCAGTCGCTTGATAGAAGTGAGTCTCTCATTACAGGGAGTGCACAGGAAGCTATTGATGCAGGAAAAAGTTCAATATGTGATTTTTGCTGGAAAAAACATAAAAAAGAATTTTCTGAAGTAAATGCTCCTGCTGTTTCTGTAGAAGAATAGATTTTAAAATATTGTGTATCTTTTTTAATATTGACTTTTTCCTAATAGTAGATTAGTATTGTGTAGTATGACTAAAATAGAAACTAACACAATGATAGTAGGGAAAAATCTATCGTCAATTCTTTCTTACTTGAAGATGTCGGCTAAAACTGCTGCTGAGGAAATTGGGATAAGTTATAATACATTATCAAATATAAAGAATGGTAATTTTCCTATATCAGCTTCAACTAAAGAAAAACTTGAAACTTTTCTAAAGAAATATAATCTTGATACAGATTTGTTATATAAAGAAGAAAAATCTGTATGCAATTTCCGATTGAGGATAAGTAAGCCTCTTTCTGGTAATGAAAAATCTTCGGTTCGTAATGCTATTGTAAAAATAGAGAGACTTCTTTCTGTAATTGATACTCTAGAGCATAGAAATTCTTTAGAACTATTTAAGTATTTTGATGTGTACACTTGGCCGTATAAGGATATTTCTCTTTTTGATATCACTCAACGTTTATCTAGGTTTAGAGAAATTATTCTAGAAAAAACTAGAACTCCTCATCAATGGGCTGTATATTTTCTAAACCCAAAAGATAAAGAATTTTGGGGTAATCTATATTTTGGAGTTTTACCTTTTCAGAGAGGTTTTAATATTGTTTACTTGATTGAATGTCTTGGTATTCGTATTCATTATATGTCTTTTGGAACTGAGAAAATTGAAGCGTGTTCAACATCTCTCATGGCAAATAATGCAAAAAGTCTTGATTCTCCATTATGGGCAGAACCATCCATATTTATAAATACAGATGTTTGTAATACTGTTGAAAACTGTCTCCTTGCAGTGACAAAAGAGTTTTATCACATGATTTCTGATTATCAGGACTATGATGTTTTATCATATACTGATTTCAAATTGGAAAAGCAAAAAAATGAACAAGCTGCAGAGTTGTTTGCAAAAGAACTTCTGTTACCAGAAGATGAACTAAAAAATTGCATTGAAAATGGAAAGAAAAAAACTTTTTTTCTTGATGATTTAACTGGTTTAAAACAACATTTTAGAGTTGGATATCAAGTATTGATAGAGCGGTTAACTGAATTGAAATTGTGTAATTTTACTCCTTCTGATTATCTAGAGTACTTGCATTATTTCTATGAAGATTGTGAAGATAAATTGTTATTTCGTAATTCTGAACCAGAACCTCTTCCTTTATTGAATAGAAGTGATGACTTTTTTGATAGTGCTATACTTGCTGCCTATGAGAAAAAATTGTTATCACGAAAAGAATGTGCTGACTATCTTGATTGTGTCGAAGATAAAATTGAGGTTAAAAAGAAAAGCAATTCGTACGCTATAAATACAATATTAGAAGATTAACAAAAGTTGAAACTTTGAAAGAGGAAAATCTTATATGAAAAATCTTATGGAATACAAAGGCTATGTAGGAAGTGTTGAATTCTCGCAGGAAGATGAACTTTTTTTTGGTAAGGTTCAAGGACTCCGTACTCTGATTTCTTATGAAGGTTCAAATGCTACAGAGCTTGTTAATGATTTTCATGATGCTGTAGATGACTATCTTAAATTATGTGAAGATGAAGGAAAAGAACCTGAAAAAGCTTATAAAGGTTCTTTCAATGTTCGTATTTCTCCTGAACTTCACAAGCGGATTGCAATTTAAATAGTTTTGTAGAACAGTCGGTAGAAAAAGAACTTTCTGCGGTAAATGTTACATCTGTTTATTGCAATTGCTCTACTGATTGAAAAAAAATGCGGGCGGTGTGTATATTAAATACGGACGGTGCGCATGTCAAATACGGACGATGTATGAATTAAATACGGACGGTATGCAGGTCAAATACGACCGTAAAAAATTTATAGAGCCTTGATTTCATTGCTGAAAGGCGATTTTTCTGGATATAGTTATTTCGATGTCATGTTTATGTATACAGGTTAAAAGCCAAGCGAACCTTCTCAAAAAAGGTTTCCGAATCGTCCACCCAGGAATTTTAAAAGATCCAAATTTCGGAGTCCGGCAATTTTGTAATCGGCGATGAGTTTTTTTTCAGGGAATCACCGGTCTCCCTCTTTTCATTTTCATTCGTTTTGGTTATAGTGGTAATGGCAGAATTACCCTTTTTATGGTGTTTTGTGCATATTTATTATACCTTGTTTAGGGGGATTCTGCCTTTTTTTATGGCTCAATCCATTTTCAGATTTTTCGCTTACAAGTAAGTCTATATCGTCAAAAGCATTTTGTAGCCGCTCACTATGATAAATTTCATACATATCATAAATAAAATCTGTAAGCCCCAACGCATCCCATTGCTCAAGAATTTCGTAGGAATATTTATTTTTGTATTGAGAAAACCTTTCTAAGAGATAAATAAAAAACTCTGTTTCTTTTTTCATCTTTTTACCTTATGTACTTTGAATGTCTTGGTTCGCCTGTTATTTTTTCATTTTCCCACATATCCATCAAAACGTATGGACTAAAAGTGTAAACTTCTGTTTCTTTATCGCATAGCATTTTATAGGTTTCTGAATTTATAAAATTATACAAAGCTTCTTTATCATTCATTTCATATTTTTCAATGATAAGAGATACAACATTTCTGTCAAAAAAATCTAGAGTCCGTGCATCGATTCTGTTCATACAACTTTTACCTCTTCAAAATTTAAAAGTTCTAAAGCTGAATATGTTAAAAAAGCATATTGGTCCGTTAGATTTTGTGGCATAAGATGGCTAACAGCTTGCTCTTTTGTGTATCGACCGTCCATATAATCATCAATAACAGGTAATGTTGAGTCATTTGCTACAGGACCTATAACTAAATCAAAATTTTCTGTTATAGGTAGTAGTTTTCTATTTTTAACAACAAAATCAAGCCATTCTCCATTTGCACTTTCAAATTTTAATATGTTTAGATTTGATATTTTTGCTTCATTGAAATTATATATTGTAACAGTTGGAATCCCTGTTCTTCTGCGTTTTGTAACAGCTTTTGCCCATTTTTCTGCTTGTTTATAACTAGATGTGGTATAAAATCCTGTCCCAAAATCTAAAGCTCGAAGGCTGCTTTGTATCTGTGGTGATTTTACTTCGATATTGCTACCATGGTATAGTTTCATATTTTATATTCTCCAGATTTTGTTTCGGAAAAAAGCTATTCTTTTAATAGATTTACTCAAACTTCCCACATGCAAAAAGCTGATAAAGCTATAAAAAATAAGGCAGAAATTCCTTAAAAATGGTATGATAAATTGTAGCAACACACCAAAAAAAGGAAAAACTGCCATGACCAATATAACCGAAACAGACGAAAATGAAAAGGGGATGATAAATGCCTCGCTGAAAAAGTTCTTCGATGATTACAGGCTTGCCAGCCTCCTGAGGACATTCCGTGCGGAGAATTTCGGCAAGAACACAGTCTACCGCTTCCTGAACTCGGCACGGACGAACTGGAAGCGTCTCGTCCGAACCCTCCCAGAGATGATCATCATAAAGTTCTGTTTCTTTGTCTCATAGCATTTCATATTTTTCAATGATAAGAGATACAACATTTCTGTCAAAAAAGACTAAAATACTCTGCGCACTATTGGTAATTTTTGAAAAATTTACTCTGCGCACTGTTGATTTTGTTTCGTTTTTTAATGCTGAATAGTTACAAGGAAAATAAAAAGATGCATCAACTTGTATTTTCCCAAGAATTTTACTAAGATTAATAAATCATGAAAAAAGGATTAAAGATTGCGTTTTGCATTGTTTACGGCTTAGCACTTGCATTTGTTGCAGGGGTATTGCTGTACCGCCAGTTTGTTAATAAAGACCTGTTTCCGTCTTTGGATAACAGGCATGCCGTTACACTGTGTGTTGCCCTTACAGTCGCTGTAATTAGGCTGTTTACAAGAAGTTCTGGAGGAACGGGAAAGACCCTTAGCTATTATAAGAAATTTTATGCAGACATAATAAAGGATTCTTTTGAAGATAATAAAAAACTCCAGCGGAAGTTCTTGCAGGCAGTTTCTTTGTATAATAGAGACAAATTTGATAAATCAATCTCGTATCTCAATTCAATTCTGCCAGAATGTAAAAGAATGAATGAAAAGTATTGTGCCGAAATTTTTCTTGCGTTGAACTATACCGATTGTGGCGACACCGAAAATGCAATAAAAGTCTATGAGAATATGATAGATGAAAACATTGCCGACTCAACTGTTTATTCCAATTTGATGCTTCTGTACAAGGATAACGGCGATTTTGAAAAATCAGATGAAACTGGAAAACGGGCAATAACTTATGACCCTCAGAATTACACTGCCTACAATAATCTTGCTTCATCTTCGTTTCATAATGGAGATTATGAGCAAGCCATTGAATATGCAAAAAAATGTATTGAAATAAAAAATGATTTTCTTCCATCAATAAAATTGCTTTATCTTATCTATTCATTAAATGAAGAGACTGAACAGGCAGAACTTTATGCAAGAAAAGCCATTGCCAATGGTGTTTCAAAAAAGGAACTGCAAGACGCTTTGGAATACTACATGGGTGAGCAAGATTAAAGCAATTTAAGTTTTTTGTCTGTAACAAGTAACCTTCTGAAGAATTAATTGACAATTGTATTTTCTGGTATATATACTTATATTATATGAATAAAGAAAATATGCAAAGAACGGTAAAGACGAAGGGAATTCATTCTCTCAGGCTTCGCTTTTCTTTTTTTATGGTGCTTGCGGTTGTGTTGCTTGTAAGCTCAATTTCCTCTGCAGCACTTGGTCTTTTTAGTATGCATACGCGAAAGGGGCATCTTGACACTGCTCGGGGAGTTGCAAGAATTGCGGCTGATTTAATTGATGCCGACTCCATTGAACTTTATAAAGTTGAGGGAAAAAAAGCCCAAGGGTATGCGGACACTGCTAAACGGCTTTCAAATCTACAAAAAAATATTCCCGACATACAGTATCTTTATGTTTACCAGATTCGAGAGGATGGATGCCACCCCATTTTTGACACAGATGAAGGAAACGGAGACTGGGAGATAGACGATCTTATTGAATTTGATCCTACATTTATTCCACTTGTTCCAGATTTGCTTGCTGGCAAGGAAATTGAGCCTCTTGAGTCCAATGACCAATATGGCTGGCTTTTAACATACTACCACCCTGTATTTGATTCCAAAGGAAAGTGCCAGTGCTATGTTGGGGTTGACATTTCAATGAGCCGACTTAGAGAGTACAGGCTTAATTTTCTCTTCAGAACGTTGCTACTTTCTGTAGTGGCAATAATTATCATAATCGGCTATGGACTTTTTATATCAACAAAATTCCTAGTGAATCCTATAAAAGGAATTTCGCAGTTGGCATTGTTATTCATAGAGCAGAATGGTGACGTCGAAGGAATGAAGAATTGCGTTTCAAAAATACGGAAGCTTAATGTTCGTACAGGTGATGAAGTAGAAAATCTTTACATTTCATTTTCCGAGATGACTGAAAATACTGTCCAAAACATCATTGCAATAAACAGTATGCAGGAAGAACGCATTCAGCTTATGAAAAAGTATAACGCTGAACTTGAACGGAAAGTCGAGGAACGTACTCGTGAGCTTAAGATTGAAAAGGATAAATCTGAGAAGCTTCTTTTGAATATTCTTCCTAAAGAAGTTGCAAAAGAACTTACGGAGCATCCCGAACGGACCATAGCACAGGATTTTCCAAATGCAACTGTCCTTTTCACAGATATTGTGGGCTTTACAAAGATGAGCGGAAACATGAGTGCGGATGATGTTGTAAAAATGCTCAACAAGATGGTTTCACTTTTTGATGAAAGGGCAAAAAAGGAAGGCATAGAAAAGATAAAGACTATCGGAGATGCATATATGGCTGCAACAGGCCTTGTAAGTGATAAGGAAAATGACAGTGCTGTAAAAATGATTTCCTTTGCTCTGGGCTTGTTGAAAGATGTTGAAGAATTCAATAAATTATCACAGATAAAAATTCAGATAAGGCTCGGAATCAATACTGGAAATCTTGTTGCAGGGGTAATAGGAAAAATGAAATTTATCTATGACCTTTGGGGAGATACTGTAAATGTCGCAAGCCGTATGGAAAGTACAGGCGAGCCGATGAGAATTCATGTAAGCGAGAACACTTATAACCAGACAAAAGACAAGTATGTATTTACGGATGCTGTTGGCATTGAGGTGAAAGGGAAGGGCTTGATGAATACATATTTTTTGCAATGATAGCGGCTATCAGACTCCTAAAATTGACACTCGTGCAGTTCTCTGAAAAAGAGATTCCGATTTTAGCCGAAGAAAAGATTAATGAGCGGCAGATAAAGATGTGTTTTGAAGCCTGCAAGAAAAGCTTTTGGGAAGCTTTGTTTGACTGATGAATCACGAAAAATACTAGTCCTTGTTATAGATGGATATCTATTTTATATTTATTTTCAGATATATTTATTTTTCCTTGCGGATTACGGATTTATCCTTTATACTGTATTAATTATGTTAGTTCGTATTATCCTTCTTATTGCTTTTTTTGCTGGCATGGTAGCTGTTGGGCTTTATTCCAGAAGAAAAAGCTCTGATGTTGACGGTTTTGTACTTGGTGGCCGTTCAGTAGGTCCGTGGCTTTCTGCGTTTGCTTACGGTACGTCTTATTTTTCAGCTGTTGTATTCGTAGGCTATGCCGGACAATTCGGCTGGAAATACGGTCTTTCTTCTACATGGATTGGAATTGGAAATGCCGTTATAGGAAGCCTGCTTGCATGGGTGTTTATGGGAAGACGCACACGTGTCATGACTCATCATCTTGATGCAAAGACCATGCCTGATTATTTTGGCAAGAGATATGACAGCAAGGCTCTGAAACTTGTTGCTTCTGCAATAGTTTTTGTATTCCTCATTCCGTATACGGCTTCTGTATATACAGGACTTTCAAAGCTATTTGGCATGGCATTTAACATTGACTACAAATGGTGTGTTCTTGCCATGGCGGTTCTTACTGCATTTTATGTAATTCTTGGCGGATACATGGCTACAGTCATAAATGACTTTATCCAAGGCATAATAATGCTTATCGGCATCTGCTGTGTTATAGGTGCCGTATTGAATGGTCAGGGAGGATTCCTTTCTGCACTTAAAAAATTATCAGAAATTCCTTGCGATGCTGCTAATACTGTTCCAGCACTGCAAGGCATGAACGGTACATTCTCTTCTTTCTTTGGTCCTGATCCGCTGAATCTTCTTGGTGTCATAGTGCTTACATCTTTGGGAACATGGGGACTTCCACAAATGGTGCAGAAATTCTATGCAATAAAAAGTGAGAAGGCTGTAAAAACGGGAACTGTTGTTTCTACATTCTTTGCAATAGTCGTTGCTGGAGGCTCTTACTTTCTTGGTGGATTCGGAAGGCTGTTTGATAATCCTTCCATTCATGGTGCAGCAGGAAAAGTTTTATATGACGGCATTATTCCGTCAATGCTTTCAACACTGCCGGATATTCTGCTTGGCATTGTAGTTGTTCTTGTGCTTTCTGCTTCAATGTCTACGCTTTCTTCGCTTGTACTTACGTCAAGTTCTACATTGACTCTTGATTTTCTTAAAGATTCCATATTCAAGAAGATGTCGGAAAAAAATACTTTAGTAGTCATGCGGCTTCTTGTAGTTTTTTTCATACTCGTTTCGGTCTTGCTTGCATTTAATCCTCCTACGTTTATTGCCCAGCTCATGGGAATTTCATGGGGAGCGCTTGCAGGTGCATTCCTTGCGCCATTCCTCTACGGTCTTTTCTGGAAGAAAGTTTCAAAAGCTGCCGTATGGGCAAGTTTTGCATTTGGTGTAGGACTTACAGCTTCAAACATATTCTTTAAGTTCATAAAGTCGCCTATAAACTGTGGTGCATGGGCAATGATAGGTGGACTGATTATTGTTCCCCTGGTAAGCTTGATTACGCCAAAGATGGATGGTGCAAAAATTGATTCCATATTTAAATGTTATGATGAGTCTGTCACAGTAACAAAACGTTTTTATTTAAAAGAAGAAGAAAAGGAGAATTAATCATGCCTGTAATGAAATATCTTGAACGCAATGCAGAACTGTATGCTGACGAGGTTGCGCTTGTTGAATTGAATCCTGATGAGGCTGATAAAAGACGGAGTACATGGAAAGAGGCTGAGCTTATTGAGCCTACACGCTTTGAACCGTTTCGCCGTGAAATTACATGGAGTGTGTTTAACGAAAAGGCAAACCGCTTTGCAAACATGCTTTTGTCTAGCGGTGTAAAGAAAGGTGAAAAAGTTGGCATTCTCATGTACAACTGCATTGAATGGCTGCCTATTTATTTTGGCGTGCTTAAGACTGGAGCAATCGCAGTTCCTTTTAACTTCCGCTATGATGCAGATGAAATTTTGTATTGTGCTGACCTTGCAGAGATAAATGTCCTTGTGTTTGGGGCTGAATTCATTTCACGTATTGAAGCTAATGCAGAGCGTCTTGGAATGGGACGGCTTTTGATTTATGTAGGTGACAACTGTCCGGACTTTGCTGAAAACTATTACCAGCTGGTGTCTAACTGTTCAAGTGTGAATCCTTCAATTGAAATTACAGATGATGATTTTGGTGCAATTTATTTTTCATCGGGTACAACGGGATTTCCTAAGGCAATTTTGCACAAGCATCTTTCTTTGCTTCAGGCCGCCGAAATGGAGCAGAAGCATCATTCTACTGGTCGTAGCGATAACTTTCTGTGCATACCTCCTTTGTATCACACTGGTGCGAAGTTCCACTGGATGGGGTCTCTTGTAGCTGGCAGCAAAGCTGTGCTGTTGAAGGGAACAAAGCCAAAGACAATACTTTCTGCTATGTCTTCGGAACATTGCACAATAGCCTGGCTTTTAGTTCCATGGGCACAGGACATTCTGGATGCCCTTGATCGTGGTGAAATAAAACTTGCAGATTATGAACTGTCACAATGGAGGCTTATGCACATTGGTGCACAGCCTGTTCCTCCTTCTTTAATCAAGCGATGGAGGGAGTATTTTCCTAATCATCAGTATGATACAAACTATGGTCTTTCTGAATCTACAGGACCAGGATGTGTTCATCTTGGAGTTGAAAACATCAATAAGGTTGGTGCGATTGGTGTGCCTGGCTATCGCTGGGAATGTAAGATTGTTGACGAACAGGGCAATCCTGTAAAGCAGGGTGAAGTAGGGGAGTTGTGTGTTAAAGGCCCTGGTGTAATGACTTGCTATTATAAGAATCCACAGGCAACTGCCGAGACTCTTAAAGACGGCTGGTTATACACTGGTGACATGGCTATGCAGGATGAAGACGGATTTTACTTCCTTGTTGACCGCAAGAAAGATGTTATTGTTTCTGGTGGTGAAAATATTTATCCTGTTCAGATTGAAGACTTCATGCGTAAGCATGACAAGATTAAGGATGTCGCTGTAATCGGGCTTCCTGATCATCGTCTTGGTGAAAAGACCGCTGCCATTGTCGAAATAAAAGAGGGCATGACTTGTACAAAAGAAGAACTGGAAACATTCTGTACATTGCTTCCTCGTTACAAGCGTCCTAAGGAAATTATATTCAATACAATTCCTAGAAATGCTACAGGCAAGATTGAAAAGCCTAAGCTTCGCAAGATGTACGGTGCAGATCAGCTTGTCGCACAGGAAAACAGATCCTAATTAGAAGCTAAACACGGCTTTTACACTTACGCAGTCAAGGTTTTCGTATTCTGCGTAAGTGCCCTTGTTGTCTTTGTCAGGTCCTCTTACAAAGAAGTTTGCTCCGAGGCTGACTTTTAGCTGGTCGCTTACGCTGTATGTTGCAGATGGATTTATCATGCTGCTCCAGTGATTCATTTCTACAATTCCTGTTAGTGAAAGTTCCAGAGTGTCCCTTAAAAAGCTTTTTGATACGCTGCATGTGGCAATGTGAATGAATCTTTCTCTGTCTATCATTTTTATATCGCCAGAGATTGCATCAATGCAGTATTGTGCCGTAATTGTCCAGCCGGAAGGCATAAAGTCTACTCCTGCAAGTCCCATGAGCTGATTCCTTTTTACAAAGTAGTCAAAATCCTTTATTTCTTTTTGCATGGCAATAAACTGAGCTTTTGCCTGTTCCTGTGCTGAGATGTTAATAGCCCTGTTTGGAAAAAAAGCCCCTTCCAGTCTTAAAACTATTGTACCTATCGGAATGGATGCGTCAAATCCTAGCATTGTCATTCTTTCGTATGTGCCTGAAATGTTTATGCTGTTTCCTATGGTGTATTTTAATACTGGCATGTCGTCCCATCCGTAAAATCCATAAAGCGATATGTCGGCAAAAGGAAGGAATGTTTTTATTCTTGCTGCAAACTCTCCGTTCTTTAATGCAATGTCAGGCTTCTCAAAGCTGTCTTTTGTTACTTTGTTAATCTTTAATGTCATGCCGTTCATTGATACAGATGATGGTATCATTATTTCTTTGAGGGGATTGCCCTCTTTGAGGGGCAGTTCGTTTGGAGTAAAAAACGGAATCCAGTATGCATCTGCCGTAACAGTATTGCCTGCAAGAGACAGACGAAGTGCGTCTATTCCAAGACGGCTCTCGCTGTAGTCAGATGACCATAGCGAGGTTTGGTCCTGCGGACACAGAACGTCTGTCACTTGCAGTCCGTCTGCAGCTCCCCATGCAGTCAGCTGGCGACCTGCACGTAAAGTCCACCAGCCTCCGTTGTAGTCATACCATGCTTCCTTTATGCGGAATGTAAGGTTGTCTTCTTTTACGATGTAATCGTAAAAAAGGGATGCATCTGCATATACCGTGCTGTTTTCCATGTATGCATTTAGTTCACCTTCCGCTCCGACAGTTCCAAGCAAAAACTCCCATTTGTTAGGTGAGTCGTGTCCATTGGGAATTCCTAATCCTGTCTGGCTTGTAAGCTTTCCCTTGAACTCTATTTGTGCAACCGCTGGTACTGAAATGAATAATGCATTGACACATGCAGCAAGTACTGCTATAACACCCCTTGCTTTTTTCATCTTACGGTTCCTCGTTCAAGTGATGCTACTGTAAATATGTTGTCATTAAGCGGCTGATTGTATTTTACGTCCTTCATTTCCAATAACGTGCTGTGATTGGTGAGGACATTTTTTATGTACATTTTGCCTGTTGTCCAGATGCCGTCTATTTTCTTTATATCAGAACATTCCAATACTCTCTGCAAATTATTCTGCCTGTCGTAGAACTCTGCTTTCTGCACCATGTAGCTGTCCTTTCTGTACCAGACTATCCTGCGTGGATTTTTTTCAGTCTTATCTTTTGCAAGACATTCGACTTTCCAGCATTCATTTCCTGCTACAGTCTCCTCTCCCAGAAGATTAAAGGTGTCTTTTGAAAGTCCCCTGTCTCCCATGTCTTCATAAGTAAAATCTGTTCCCATAAAGTCATCGCCTTTTGAGGAGCCGCTTATTCTTCGGGTCTTTTTCATTGCAGGCATGTACAGCCAGTTGTCTGAGTCTTTTGAAGTTCCGTCTGGTGCATCGTCATATTCAAACATAAGGTATGCGACTCCTGCAACATCCTTTGGGGTTGTGAATACTACTACAGACTTTTCCGTGTCTCCGTAGTCTTTACTCTTCATCATTATCTCTCGCACTCTTTTGGAGCCTTTTTTGTCAACAAGTGTCATTGTTGCTGTGTATGAGCTTGTTTCTCCCTTGTCTACTTCATCAGCTCTTTTTGCTATGTCGTAACCTGTAAGCTGCTGTGCAAAGGCAAGTCTTGTTCCCATTACAATTGTAAAGGCAAGCATTGCCAGTCTTGAAAATCTTAATGTTGATTCTGTCTTCTTCATTTGTTTTCCTCCGTTATTTTTTTTGCGTTAAATGGCTTTAACATGTACATAAGGATAGGCGTAATGGTATAGTCTGCAACAAGGGCTGAACCAAGTCCCACTATTGCCAAAAGTCCTACCCTATACAGACAAGCCATTGGGCTGAATGTATACATAAAGAACATCATGCAGAGAATGAATGTTGTCATTCCCATTGTCTTTCCTATCTCCCTGAACGAAACTGTTACAGCTTCTTTATAAGACAAGCCTTCTTCCAGCTTGAACTTTATGTGGTTTGTAAAGTGGATGGTATCGTCAACTGCAATTCCCAAAATCATCGGCATGATTGTCATTGTAATCATGTCCAGATTGAAGTCGCAGTACCCCATCAAGCCTCCTATTATGAGTACAGGAGTAATGTTAGGAATCATTCCTATAAGTCCTGTTGTTATTCCTGAGAATGCGATTATGAGCAGTATGGCTATTATGATGAAAGAGCCTGTGAAAGATTTAAGTTCTCCTTTTACAAGCTTACCGTTCATTTCTGCATAGTTAACTACCTCTCCAACTACATAAACTCTTGCAGTCGGAAACAGCTCAACTGCTTTCTGTTTTATGTTTTCAAGGTCGTTTACAATTGAACTTGCATTATATTTTGCAAGCTCCACATGAACGTAAGCCATCTTATAGTCTCCGTCTATCCAGTTAAAGAGTGTCTTGCTGTCAGAAATCTCATACAGGAACATTAGCTGAGTAAGCATGTCCTGTTCTTCAGGAATTGCATAGAAAGATTCATCATCATAGTTGAGAGTTCTGTTTAACTCCTTTATGAGTCTTGTAACGGACTGTACTCGTGGCTTTCCCGAAGAGACTTTTGTTAAAGACTGCTTGCCGGCCTCTTTTTCAAGTTCATCCAGTGCTTTCATTTGTTGTGGATTTTTAAATTCGTCAGCGTCATCAAATTCAACCACAACATTGTACGAATATAGGCTTCCAAGTTTTCCGCTAAGCATGGAGAGAGTTCTTGCTATGTATGGAATTTTTTTACCCATCATCTGCATGTAGTCCATGTTTACCTGAATCTTTAGAATACCGAATGCGGAAACAATCATTATAATTACGGATATTATGCAGATTGCTGTTTTCTTTTCCAAAACCTTGTTTCCGAGACTGTAGAATGCCATGTCTGCTTTTGTAGCTCCAGTCTTTTTCTGGCTTGGATTTGGTTCTTTATCTTTTCCAAAGCTTAAGAGGATAGGGATTAAGATTATTACATAAGCGTAAACTGTCATGACTATTGAGGCAGAAATTCCTCCTACCCACCGTATTGCTGCTATTCCTGCAAAAAGGAATGAGATGAGCGATGCTACTGTTGTAATCACTGTAAAGAGGATTGGCCAACCAGTTTCCTCTACTGCTTTTATTACGGAGTCTTTTCTGTTTCCTGTTTTCCTAAAATGCATTCTAAACGCATTTATGTAATGTACTGAATATCCTACGGAAAGTGCCATCCCCAAAAGAATTGGGAGCGTTATCATGTTTGAGTCGCCTGTAATGCCAAGGTAACTGGAGAACCCTAGAACACTTCCAATGCCACCTGCCGTGGCAATCAGAGGAACAATTACGCCCCTGAGTGAGCGGACAAAAAGTACAAGGCATAGAATCATAACCGCAAAGCCTGAAAGAACTCTTATGGCAAATTCTTGTGCTGTTACTTTGTCTTCTTCCATTTCAGAATAGCTCATGCCTGTTGGCTTGAATGTGTAATCATCACTTTTAAACTCTTCACTAAAAATGACTTTTTCGGCATAAGGGGCAATGTTGTCCTTTGCAAAGTCTATGCCGCCTTCGTAAGGTTCAAGCGAAAGAAGCACCCAAGTTTCCTTTGCGTCATCAGACACAAGGTAATTTCTAAGTGACTCCCTGCTAAGGATAAAGTCCTTCTTTTCCTTGAGAGTCTGCATGTCGGATGGAATGCCGTCTTCAAATGGATTTGAAATTTCAAATCCATCTTCTGTGCCTATTGGAACAGAGAGATCTGCAATGGAAGTCACTTCATCTGCATAAGGAACTTCTGCCACAAGTCGGTCGCCAAGCCTTTTTATGGCGTTAAGTACTTCGGGAGCAAAAACATCATCTGCTTCTACAAGAACCATAATTGAGTCTTCGCTACCAAAGACATCCTCAAAGCGGTCTGCGTCTACTTTTACCTGCTCCCAATCTTCAAACCAGCTTTCTTCGCTACCTGAGAGCGTAAGCTTTCTTAAGCCTGCACAGCCAACGACGGTGACAAGTACGATGGCTAGAATAAAAGCCCATCTGTGTCGTATTTGAAAACGTCCTGCACTGGCAAAGTATTTGTTAAGCCTTGAAATCTGCATATATCTTTCTCCTTGGTATAATAACACTGTTATGTTGTCTGTAGCTAATTTATAACATAACAGTGTTATTTGTGTCAAGAAGAACTACAAGAATTTGTTTGGAAGCTCTAGATAATGGCGTCAAAAATCTAAAAATTTGCGTGAAATGACAAATTTTGTGCTTGTTAATATGCTATCCTAAAGCGATAAATTATCTCTTTTCCTCATGGATATGCTAAAAAATGATTGTAATGATGGCAGTCCCCTGTACTGCTGCAAGTGCGGAAAAAGGAGATCTTCACTTTGATTTCCGTTTACCTGCAAGCCTTGGCTGGTGGACTCCTGTCAACGAGGATTGGCATGGAATTATGTCTGGAGTCGGAGGCATTCGTGCTGGAATAGAATTATTTCCTCTTACACAGAACAAAGTCTCAAATGAACGCGGGTTTAGGCCGTCGTTGCGATTGCTTGCAGGTTACCGTTTTGGAATTGGAGAGCCTGACACATATTCGGCTCGACTTCACACGGTTGGTATAGATTGCTCGTTTCTGCTGCGTTACAATTTTACCAGACAGCACCATGGCTTCATGGGTGTTGGCGCGCTGTGGCAGATGGACATTCTTGACTATAATTCAAAATATCGAGGACGAAAACGAGAAACATGGCGTGGAACGGCTCTTTCACTGTGCATGGGATATGAACTTGCCTTGAACGACAGGTTGTGGGCTTTTGCAGAACTCGGTTTTGCACACATTGTAGGTGGCGGACTATTTGACACGTTTATGCCTGTTATTGGACTGTCATGGGGACTGTAAGCATGAAACGACTCTTGTTATTTTTGCAATATGCCCTTTCGGGACTTTTGAGTATCTGTCTGTTTTGCACGTGTACGAACGGCACTGCTGCAGAGTTGCTCCGCACTTATGATGACCCTTTTGACGACACTCCGATTGCAGTCAGTTATGCCAGAGAATATACAGTTTTCCTTTCCTGGCAGGAAGATGAGGCCGCCGATGAATATGTTCTGCTGCGAGCCGATGATGACGGAAGATATGCATTCAGGGAACTTTACCGCGGTACAGGCGTTTCTTTTAACGACGTGCTACCTTGCACGCAGGAGCAGACTCGTCTGCTGTACCGTTTGGATAAAACTCGTGGCAACCGTACTTTCTTTGGTTCAAAATATGCATGCGCAGTGTCATCTGGAACTCTTCAAGACCTGTATGAATGCAATGACGTTTCAGACAGGGCGACAGAGCTTGTTACAACGTGCCTTGCAACCATGCCGTGCAGCCAGTTTGCATATAATGGCAAGGCGTTTTATGATGAAGACTGGTACTATGTGAGTCTGAAACCATTACGCTCCGCATATTTTACCCTTACACAGACAGATTCTACTCCTTCAGGCACCAACACAGACTTTGTGTTTATGCAGGAAGGAGGCCTTCGCTCTGTTGTGGCGAATGGCGTAAAGTTTAAAGTAGAAAACACTTCTCTTGTGACAAAGAATATACGCTTTAAGATAATGCCCGATTTAACCCGTGTGTTTTCAGGTGCGGCAGGAGCCAGAGTGCTGGCATATCGGCTGGAAGTGGGAGAAGAAACTCCGTGAAGCCGTTTTGCCATGTCATGCTGCTTGTAACTGCATTCTTGCTTATAAGCGGCTGCACTGCTCTTGATTCTTCTGAATGGCGTGACAGGCTTTCGGAAGTGGAACCGGTAACGTTTACAGAAGATACGGAAGCCTTTACAGAAATAGATGACGGTATGGGAAATCCATACTGGCTGTTCAGAACAAACGACAGCCGCTATTGTCTGCCAGAAGGAGATACTCTGTGGCGCATTACAGATTCTAATACGTCTGCTTCCGTCTCTGCTATGGTATACCGAAATTCTGGTGTGGCATCCTCTGGGTATGGTATAGTGTTTGCGGCACGAAAAAGGGCTGGGCAGACATACCTTCTGTGCGTGATGATAAACACCCTTCAGCAGTACAGTATATGCAAGTATTCGGCAGGTGAATACTCCGAAATTCAGGGATGGACGCACTCTAGTTTTCTGAAAGGCGGTTACGGAGTTGCAAACCGCATCTCTGTGGAATATGCCGCAGCTTCCAAGATTTTTACCCTAACTCTTAACGGCGGTACTGTGATGACCTTTCAAGATTCGGGAACGCCTCGTTTGTCTACTGGAGCGAGCGGCTATGCGGTAACGGTTTCTCCTTATGAAGATTTCCCCGAAAAAACAGTAGAGGTTGTGTTTTGTCATTAAAGGAGACTGTAAAATTCTTTGCATAAGGAATAAAATGATTATTAAGATTTTGGAGGAATGTTAAATATGGCATTGTATTCTATTGGTAAGCTTATAAAAGAAATACGAAAGCGGAGACATTTTTCCCAGACTCAGTTGGGCGGAGGAATGTATGATGCGGCTGCCATTTCCAGAATAGAAGCTGGAAAGAGAGTTCCGAACTTTAGTATATTGCGAAAAATTCTGCAAGGACTTGGACTAAACGTAATGGCTCTTAATTTCTTTATAAGTGAGGCTGAATTTAAACGGGAACAGGTTGCTATAGAAATTAGGACTTCTGTTGCAGAAAGAAATTATGACATAACGGATTTGCTTTATAAATATGAACACTGTACCAAAGAAAATATGAGTAGTGTGGAACGACAGTTCTTTCTTCTGTTTACTGGTATAAAAAAAGTTGAGTTGGAAAAAGCCAGCCCTGAAACTGTTCTGCCACTGTATGAAAAGGCTTTGAAACTAACGCTTTCTGATTTTTCACTTAGTGGTGTTGTTACAAGTACAATGCTCTCTCTTGAAGAGATATTACTCTTGAACAACATTGCCTTAGAAGAATGGAAAATTCCCTCCATGCAAGAACGTGCACTCAATCGTCTTTATTTTTTAAAGGACTATTTTGAACACAATGCCATTGACCCTATAGAGAAAGTCCGACAGTATCCGATTATTTTGGCAAATCTTGCCAACTTTGAAGAGGATAGGCAGAAGTTTCAAAAGGAACTGGATTTGGCTGAACAGGGAATTAGTTTTTGTTGTAAGTATGGGAACACGAATGGTCTTTGTAGTCTTATTCTGAATAAGGGCATTGCATTAGGCTATTTGAAAAGGCACGAAGAGGCAAAAAAATATTTACGGCAAGCTCTTGCTATGAAAGTTGCAAGAGGTGTTGATGTATCTCTGTATCAAAAAAATATAAAGAATGTACTTGGTTATGATTTTTCAGATTTTCTAAGTCAAATAATGTAATAAAATTTGTTCAAACTGACAAATGCGGGTTTTTACAAAGTGCTATGCTTTAAAATGTAAGGAGCATTTCATGAAAAAATTTGTAAAAATCTTAATGATAATCGCTTTTACTTGCAGTTCTTTTATTGGCTTAAGTTGTTGTAGCAACAACATGGTGAGTGAAGATTCTGAGGCTGAGCAGGTTATGCCTGATGATGCTGGGCGTTCCATAGAATCTAGTGCTCATTGTGGTTCGCTTTAACGGAATAAGAATATTGCAAGGAGAGCTTTTGTATGAAAAACAGACGGACGGTAAATGAATATAGCGGAATTCAGCGTGCCCTTGCAGCTGTAGCGGCCTGGGCTTATATTCTGTGCCTGTGTCCGCCTGCTTCCGCACAGGAAGCCGTCCGTAAGCCTTCCGGAAGACAGAGTAGTGCCGAACTTATAAGCGCAGAACATGGCGGCACTGTCAGGCTCGGGCGGGCAAGCATAGAGATTCCTGCTGGAGCCTTGGAGTCCGATACTGAAATAAGCATTACACGCCTAGGACGTGTAGCTGGCAGTGACGGTACCCTGCGGAACGCAACCGAGGGCGGAGGCGGCTACCGGTTTTTGCCGGCAGGACAGAAATTTAAAAAAGAAGTGTTCATAACAATTCCTTATGAGAGTGCTGGAACAGATTTAATCTCCACATATTACTACGATACAAATGCAAGCCGATGGCGCGAGCTGGAGAGTGTGTGCCTTGACAGAAACAACAGGCTTGCGACATGCGCAAGCACCCACTTCACCGACATGATAAACGCAACCCTTGCTCCGCCAGAGGCTGCAAGCCCACTGGAGCTTAACATAAACAGCATAAAGGGACTGGAGGCTGCAGACCCGCTCGGCGGAATGATAAGGATGGATTCTCCTCAGGCTAACGCAGGAGGAGACGCCTCATTCAGCCTTCCGCTCCAGATACCTGCAGGCCGGCACGGAATGCAGCCGGAGCTTGCCGTAGGCTATTCAAGCGGAGGCGGCAACGGAACCATGGGCAAGGGCTTCAGCCTCCGCTGTGCCAGCACCATAACGACCGACACAAGGGTAGGACTCCCGAAATATGACGGGCACGACGTATACCTTAAGGACGGAGCAGAGCTCTCGCTGTATGACGAGAACGGAGGCGAGCAGGAATACACGGCACTGAGCGAGTCGGCCTTTGAAAAGGTTGTACGCCATGACGTTTCCGGCGGCGACTGGTGGGAGGTTACATCAAAGAACGGAACCAGACGGCTCTACGGCATGAGGAGTAGCGGCAAGACCGACACGGCTTCAAGAAGCGGATATACAAAAGAAGGAAAGTTTTGCACGTACTCATGGAATCTAACAGAAGAAATTGACGCATACGGAAACAGCGTAAGCTACTACTACGATAACGACGGCGGAATCCCATACGTCAGGGAAATAAAGTATACCGGCATGAACGGAAGCGGAGGGGCGCATGCCGTCCGCCTGTCATACGGAGACAGGCAGGACATAATCCTTGACGCGAGGGGGCGTTACCTTACAAGGCAGGCGAAGCGGCTTTCCTCAATCGAAGCCCTGAGCGGAGACACGGTTCTTCGAAAGTATGAATTCGGCTATGCAAATGGAATATCAGGAGCCAGCCTGCTTTCCTCATTCACCGTAAGGAACGGAGGCGGACAGTCATATACATACAGGTTTGACCATCACGGACTTGAAAAGGACGGACAGGGAAGGAACATTTATTTTGCCAGTGCCGCGGAATGGGAGAACGGCAGGGCAATAAGCGAGGGACTCAGCTTCGGCTCGGGAATAACCGTGAGCGGAAGCGGAGGAATCGGAATCGGCGGCAAGTCCCTCGACGCGCACGTATCCGGCTCGGTAACCGCAAGCTCATCGGACGGAACTGGCTGGACTGAAAGCACGCTTGCCGACATGGACGGAGACGGAAGGGCGGATGCCGTGACACAGGACGGAAGCGTCCTGTCAATATACCGCAATACAGGAACAGGATTTGAGCCGTCTCCAGTAACAGTAAATGCCGCCGCTCCCCACATAGACATTGAGGACAGCGACACATCCGGCTTCGGGTGGAGTGCGACAGGGGGCATGGGCGCAAAGGCCAGCTACATAGGTGCGGACGCGAAGGTTTCCGTCGCAGAGAGCAGCCAGAACGGAACATCTGAATACACGTGCATGCTCTGCGATGCGGACGGAGACGGCAGGACGGACATCCTCATTACAGGACGCGACACTTACCTTCGCAATACGGGAGAAGGCGGAAGCATATCATTTGCCCCTGCAAAACTCAACATAAATGGAAAGATTAAAAATGCACAGAGGACTCTGACAGCAAGGGAAAAGAAAGGGTACGGTGAGTCATTTTTTGAGCAGACACCGTTCCGCGCTTGGAAAGCACCGTACAGCGGAATCATATATATGGAGGAAAAGGCACGCAGGATCGATACTGAATCCCACACAGGAAGCCTTTACGCACGCACCTACGCAGGAGACTCGGCCGCAGACGAGGCCGGGCTGAGGCTTGACCTGACGAAAGGCGGCGTGCAGTCTTCGTCTGGAAAAATTCAGGTGACGCAGGACGGCTATGCATGGCTCGTGCTGGACACCGGCGGAGAGCCTGACGGAAGCGACTGCGAGTGGGAAGCCGACATACGCTACAGTTCGGTACAGCCTTTTAAAAACATTACAGGACTTCCCGTACCGATTGATGCAGGAAAATTCCTTCCGGGACGGATTAATGAAAAGCAGATGAAAAGCCTTGTGTCGGAACTGACACCAATAATAAAGGCAAAGGCTGCTTCTTCAACTTCACAGAGTCAGACTGTAGAACGTTTCTGGCAAAAACTTGCAGACCTGTACACATACGACGGAGCTACGCATGAGTTCATTATAAGAAACGGAGTTAGCAGAACTGAAGCTGAGAATGTGCTAACGGAATATTTTTCTGGTTCTGCCGCAGGGGAGATAAAGAAAGCCTCCCTTGAAAAGCTCTCAGTCTTTGGAATAAAACCTGAATGGAAGGACGGTGAGCTGTCCTACATGGCGGAAGGCAGCGTTTCCGTGTCTAAAGATCCTCTGACGGGTGTAACGACTTTCGCAAACATTGGCGGAAAGACTGTAAGCGTAAAAGGTGGAAAGGTGTATGAGGATGGTGAAGAGAGCGCTTCATACACGGCCTTTGCGACAGACGGAAAGACCGTACTAATCGGCAACGGATTTAAGCTTGAATGTGAAGGCTCTTCATGTACCATAACATATAATACGGACTCATATTATCCTGCTGATAAAAACGGAGACATACAGATTCCTGAATTTTCATCGGGAGGAATAGCCTTTAGAAAGGTAAAGCTTGGTACATGGAGCAGCAGGGAAGACTTTAGTGCTGAAGACATTTCTACCAGTTACATGCTTTACACAGGAGACAATGATAGCGTAGAAGTCCAGCCTTCAAGCCCTCTTTACGGTGGAGCTGGAAACTGGTACTACGGAATTTGGAAGGGAACACTTTCCGACAGTCCTTTTGACGGCAGTGCCGTAACGGCCTGTACTGACGTTCGGAACATAGACGCAGATGCCCTTGAAGAAAATCTTTCTCCATCTGAGAATGCGGATGGAAGCAAAAGCTATGATTACAATGAGCTTACGGAGACCGCAAGGAAGAACAGGTCTAAGTGGTACAGGCCGTTTCTGCATAATGGTGCTGTAGCCGGAACGGAAGCCGTCTCTCCAGTCCAGGACTTGGGTGCGGACGGAAAAATTTCAACTCATACTGAATATTCAAGGCCTTACATCACTGCCCTGACAATACATGCTGAGAGGTCAGGGGGAAGGGCTTACTATAACATAGAAGGAATCCGTAAATCTTCTGCTGACGGCGGAAGCATGTCTGTTCCCGTAATAAGGAAGACGGTCACGAGCGGAAGCGACATTACAGTATCGGGCGGAATAGGCATGAGCGGATTCAGCGGTACTGATAATTTTATTGACGGAGGCGGAGGACACTCTGGCGGTGTCAATGTCGGCATAAACGAGAGTGATGCCGAAATCCTCCAGATGATGCAGGATGTTACCGGAGACGGAATTCCCGACATAATACGGCCGAATGGAGGCAGCCTTGAAGTCATAAGGGGAAGCCGCGAGCGCGACAGCTGGAACATTACGTTTGACGCGGAAAATCCTGTTACTGTCAGCGCAGACAGGGTTTCCCACAGCCATACTAAGGTTGTGACGCATGGGGCAACAGTAAGTGCGTCGGGCTCTGTAACGGTAAGACCTGGAAAAAATTCTAAAGATGTGACGATAATTCAGAGTGCCAGCGCGTCCGCAGGACTAGATGGAGGAATGTCATTCAGCGAGGGGCAGACAGATGAGGACTCTGGCTTTATAGACCTGAACGGAGACGGAATTGCAGACCGTCTTGACGGTGGAATCGTAAGGCTCGGTCTTGGGGACAGCCAGACTGGCACTGTTCCGTATTTTTCAGGACTTCCATTGCTCAACAAGAGCAGCAGTATTACGAGTGGCATTAACTACTCACTGGGAATCGGCGGCTCAGGTTCTGCCGACCTTACGTCAAACCTGAGCCTGAGTACAGGACTCAGCGGAGGCATAGGAGCAAACGCAAGCATGTCTGCTTCGTATTCTACCCAGATGATGATGGACATAAACGGAGACGGACTTCAGGACATTGTGACCTGCGATGGCGGAAGCTATGCAGTCCGCTACAACATGGGAAGCTCCTTCTCACAGGCACAGGCAATTGCAGTGCCGTCATGGGGAGCCCTTGCCCCTGGCGGAGACTTGACTCCACAGGACTCATGGGACAACGGCATTGACGTAATCGGCGGACTGCTTTCATCTTCTCCCATTGCAGAAGCTCCCTCTTATTCTGAAAGCCCGGACTGGACTTTAACCAAGACCATAAGCGTCAGCGGAAACATAGGTGCGAGCCTTGACCTTCCGATTCCCCTATTTGAGGAAGTATACCTTCACATAAACGGCGGAATCGGAGGAGCTGTAAATGCCAGTGCAAGTGCAACGGCAGCACAGGTTCGCATGGCAGACCTTGACGGAGACGGACTTGCGGACCAGGTGCTTACCACGGGAAGCGGAATGTGGTGGAAGCGCAACCTTGCGGGAACTGCGGACCTTGTGTCAAAGGTGCACTATCCTTGGGGCGGAACTTGCTCCATAAATTATGACCTTGTGCTCGGTACTGTGGACAGCCCCCATTCACGTTACTGCATGACGGAATGCGTCCTTGACGATGGGTGCGAGGGCATTACGGAAGGTCAGCACGGCATACGGACAAGATACTC
>CAMVHR010000010.1 GCA_947167345.1 uncultured Treponema sp. | reverse complement strand
CTTAATGTCTTTTTGAAAAACCGCATTCAATAAATCCTGATCAGCAAGCATATACTTATCACTAATGGAATTATCCTTTAAAAGTGGCAACATTCTGGATTCACAATTAAGAGATTCCCAAGCATCCAAATCTAATAACATCACACCAGAATTAAAATAATCACCATTTAACTTTTGAATTTTTCGCACGTATTCTTTTCTAATACAATCGTATCCCATGGCGATTGGTTTACCATTCATATCCATAGAAAAAAGGTCTTTGATGCTAGAATTAACAAGAGTATCGCAATCTAAATATAAAATTCTTCCATGAAGTTTTGGTAAAAGGCGCCTAATAAAGATACGTCCGTAGGCTGTATAGCCCCCGCCTGCATAATTTTTCATATTTAAAGAATTATCAAATGCTGTTTTTAAATCTATACAAGTTACAAATACATTTTTGTCATCTTTTGCAATATCTTTTAGTTTCTCAAGATTATCATCAGATACATCATTACACAAAAAATAAATGTTAATATTTACATCAGAATTATGTTTACAGAGAGATAACGCTGAGATTCCAGCCAGCATTGAGTAATTATTATCTGTTGCATAAACAACATTTATTTCATTTAATCTATCTTCCATTCTTACATCCTTTTATTTTTTTATACTTAGGCTTGTAACCAATATTAAAAAAAGATTGGATTTTAGTAATTAAACTGGGATTCATATTCAAGACAGTTGCTTTAAATGCTGCAACACATTTTTCTTTAGCAGACAACACTTCTCTATCCAAGTCGATATTATTTGCATCCAAAAGGAAGGCTGCAAAATCTTCATATTTTCCCTTATGTACAGCATCAATAATAGGTAAAACCCTATATTTTGTTGCCAAAACTTTTTGTGGTAAAGAATTTGCAAAATCATTTCCAAATCGTTCCATTTCCCAAAGATCTATATATTTGTTTATAAATAATTCAAGATATTGAGTATTCCACAAACCACCTCTTGCTGAAATTCTATATGCAGCCCCTGGATTATATATATATAGTTCTTCAGAAGAAGAAAAAACATCGTTGGTGATTGGATCCCTTAAAAGCCGTAAAGTTCCGCAATCATACTTTTTGGCAAACTCAATGCACTGTAAAATTTTCTTTGTATCCACATCGTTTATCAACCAATGATCGTCCTGCATCATTATTACATATGGGGTCGAAAACTCTATAGCTCTCATTCTGAGCAAATTTTGAGGATTATCTGATACAATAATTTTGTCGTATTTAAACTCAGAATCAATAGTCTTATCAATACTTAGCCAGACTTCAAAGGGACAATCTGACCAATATTTCTGAAAGAAAAACTCAAATTTATTTAATACATCCCTATATTTGAAACAAGATGTAACTACTATTACACAATCTTTATTCATTTTTTCCTCTAGCGTTTTCATTAGCAGTAATTGAACAAAATGAGCTAAATAATCCTTATACGCTTTTTACAGATATATTTTTAACCATAGGTCTTAATATCAAGAGTGTTTTTTACAAATATCTTCTTGAAATATGTCAAAATAATATCAAACAAAATAAAATAAGAAAGGAAGAAATGCCAAATAAAATACGGAGCCCTATCTTTTATCATGATGTAAATAGTATCTGCCAGTAGTGGAACTATAAACAAACAATACGGTATAAACAAATATTTTTTTATGGACAGTCTTTTATTAATTTTCGCTCTTGAAGAAAAACCAACAGCCGCTTTCGTAGATGAAAGATTATTCTTTACTCTGAAGTCCAGTTTTCTCAAAAATTTTGCAAGATTAGATGGATCGGCATGTATGCAAGAATCATTTTTAACAACCCCTGCACATTTTGTAACACTGACCATCTGATCAAAAACAGATGATGTGAAGTTTATTTTATCTGTAGATTTCTCATAAATGTTTCTAGCTAACTTGGTTTCAAACATATTTCCTTGCGCATCAATCAAAGGAAGAACATCAGTGTCAGAAAAATAATAACAGCAATAACTATTAGTTTCATTATGCTTATATTTTTTTGAATAATCTCGTATTCTTTCTGTATTGTTAACTCTGTATAAAGTAAAACTAAAAGGATCCCCCGTATGATTCATATATTTTACAATTGAAGGGAAACTGCCTGGTGTTTTTACAGCAGATGAGAATACATTTTTAATATTGGGATTTTCAGTAAATAAACGAATCCTATTAGAAAAACAATCTTGTTTTTCCAATATTTCATCACTATCTAAAAAAATACAATAATCCCCTTTGGCAGCATTAAAACCGATTTCTTTTGCAAACTCAGGTAGTTTTTTAGCATTATTTAGAATTACACAATCATATTTTTTTGCAAACGCTATAGTTGTATCTGTAGAGCCACCGTCAATAACTAATATTTCTATTTTATCTTGTGGATAATCTTGATTTCTTATAGATAAAAGCGTTTTTTCAATGCTTTTATCCGAATTAAAAGTTGGCATAATAACTGAAATATATGGATTACTTTTCATTATTTAGATGGTTCCTTAGTAGATGCAATTAACAAAAAATCTTCTCCTTGACTTCTATAATCGTATAACAATGGAAAATGAATTCTTTTATCGAATACACAAAATAGATGAAATATTTTTTTTAAAGACAAGAAATAAGCAATATAACCTAAAAATTGACTATCTTCAACTTCGCCATAGTTCTTGTGTCAATTATTACCAATCTTGATCCTTTTCCACCAGCAAGTATCAAAATTTTCATATTTTTATCCTTAATACTTATTTACAGTAAGACAGAACATATTCAGCGAGTTTTTTTGTCGTCAGATTTTTTTTTGCATAATCAAATAAAAGTTTCTGATAGAAAGCGTATACTTTCTCATCTTCTTCCTTAAATCCTACCTTTTCCCATTTTTCGTATAAGGCATTGGTAATTTTTATAATATTTTTAGGAAAAAGGAACATTGTATCATCTGGACATTTATTAATATCAGGGAAATATGGAATGCAGCCATTTGCAAGAATTTCATAATGGCGCCAGCAATCCCAGCCTGCTTTCTTAAAAGTGCTCCCAAATCTTGCAATTTGATATCCCTTGTTATAAGAAGAAGCATCTTCGTAAATATATGTATCTAATTTTCCCGGGATTATTTGAGCCAATAACCTTTCTTTTGTATTAGCAATTTCTGATAAAAAGAGTTCTTCTGGATAAGCAAAAGAAATAGGAATAAATTTTCCTGAATATTTTTTTGATATTTCTCTTTTAAAATACATTCCCAATTTACTACATTTTTTGGCATTTCGAATCATCGTTAAGGGAAAGTACCAAATCGGAAGCATTTTTTTTAAGAGGCCATGTAAAGAAATATGATTTTTCCTTAAGAAAAAGTCTTCATCCGCACCATCGATGAAAAATATTTCATTTTTTTTATAACGCAAAGTAACAAGTTCTAAAAATGGTGTTTCTATGTAGGCAACCCCATATATGATTAAATCATACCAGTGATTTTCAATATTTTTTGTTATAAGGTTCTGAGCATGGACAATTTTCTTATTTGGATTAACAAGCTTTGTTGTATTAAAACCTTTCCCATATAAAGTCTTTGTGTCACCCTGGTAATCTGTAAAAAGCCAGGGCATATCTTTTGACAAATAAATATTTACCCATTCAATTTGGTATAGGCCATGTAGCAAAGACAAACATTCATAATCATTTGTACCATTGTAAAAATACAGGATATTCATTATTTTTACTTATTTCCTTTCAAAGACCTTTTTAATTTTCTATAAATTTTAGCCATTATTTTTGTAATTCTTTTAGAAAAGTTATCCTTACTCTTAAATGCATCCGGCACGATAGCAGGATGATCCATATAAAACACTTCTGGATACTTATAATCTGCCGGGAACTCATGATCCCAGGTATCGCTTATCTTACGCCTGCGGTACGGGATAGACTCATCCCCTAATACAGCACTAGATCGTCGCAGTTTTGAACAGTGAAAATAATAGTTATTCAAAAGTACAGCATCATAGTTTCTAAGATTATCTCTACCATCATCGCCCCTGTACCCTTCAACTCCATAATCTCCGCAACAGCGCAGTCCAGGAATTTTCATGGAAATACCACGGGAACTAACACTTCCATGGTACACACCAACTTTTTCATCTGTATACATCTCACTATGAAAATCCCTGTAGTGGTACAAATCTTCGCAAGGACATATAAATCTTATACAAACTCGAGGGGGAGTAAACTCATCAATTTTTTTTCTAAACTCTATTATGCCGTCCTTCCACCAGACTTCGTCACCGTCAACTAAAAGCAGGTAATCTGTATTGGTCATATCGAGCTGACGCTGTCTAATTTTGGGAAACTCCTGTGGCGTAACCGCTCCTAATTCTTCAAAAATTATTTTGTCCTTGTATGCAGGATTATCCAGAAATGTCTGTATTATTGCCACAGTTTTATCTCTAGATCCTGTGTCAAAAATAAGCATTTTATCCACCCAGTCAATGACAGACATGATGGCATACCAAATCCACTGGTCTTCATTCTTAACCACCATGTGAGCTGTAACTGTTTTTTTAAAAGTTGGAATAGTATTATTTTGCATTATTTAGAACCTCAGCTTTGTTACGATTTATCGCTTTTCCATCTTTTATTTCATATATTTCATCACAACCAGAAATAGTTGATAAACGGTGAGCAATTATTATGAGAGTGCAATGACCATGCAGGGCATCTATTGCATCCATTACTCCCAATTCTGTTTCATTATCAAGAGCACTCGTTGCTTCATCAAGTATCATAATTTCGGGATCATTGTATAAGGCTCTGGCAATAGCAATTCTTTGTCGCTGCCCACCAGAGAGCCTTGTTCCCCTTTCTCCAACAAAAGTATCTATACCGTCTGGAAGAGACTTTACAAAATCAGAAAGTTTTACCTTCTCAAGAACATCCCTTATTTTATTTAGATTTATATCTTTTTCTTTTATCCCAAAAGCAATATTATCTTTTATAGATGCATCAAGAAGAAAAACAGACTGTGGTACATATCCAACAATTTTGCACCAATTTGAAGGGATAGTAAAAATATCTATGCCATCCATAAATATGTTTCCCTTTTGTGGCATTAGTAAACCAAGTATAATATCAGAAAGAGTTGACTTTCCTGCTCCAGATTCTCCTATCAACGCAATTGAAGTTCCTTTACTAATAGATAAGTTAATGTCTGACAATATTAAACGTGTTTCACTTGAATAAGAAAAAGATACATCTTTTATTTCTAATGTATTTTCAAAATGGAGATCATCGCTTTTCTGTTCTAAATAAGAATGGGCTTGAACATATTCAAGTCTTTCTTTTTCAGCCTTGCGCGATTCAATTATACTCCTAAATGTATTATCAAGAGAAGGTTGGTAATACATGAGACTTGTAATATTGGTAGAAAATTTATTAATTGAAGGAAGGAGTCTATATCCTGCAACTGCAAATACAGAAAGGCTAACAATTGAAGACCTAACATCCAAACCAAATTTAACCCTAAAAACAAGACCGATAACAATACCGCTTATAAAAAGAATTTCTACCAATCGTTCTGGGATAAGATTAATAAGATTTCCTGTAATCTGTGTATCTTTGAAATCATTCCTTTCCTTTTTGAATTTATTGATAAAATATTTTTTTCTTCCTGTAACACTAATCTCTTTGATCCCACCTACAGTTTGTATAGCTGTTTGATACATTTTATTATATGAATTCCTATGCTTAACACCAGTTTGAATGGACAAATGTTTTAACCCCTGTACAATCAATATAACAGAAAATAGTGCTAAAAAAACAAGACATATTGCAAGAAAAGGTTCTGTAACAAAAATAAAAACAGTAATCATTAATACAGCAACGCTTTCTCCAAGAAGATTTAAGAAAGCGTATAAAATCTGATAAACACATTCTGAATCTTTAAATATTTCCGTTAAGGTTTCTGCAGAATTAATTTTTAGAAGAGAAGAATATGGTTTCATTATGAAATTTTCAAGTAATTCTTCAGACAAAGAACTTTGTATGCTACACTGAATAATATTTTGATAATTTCTGCATAAAAGTAAGGTTATATTTTTTAATAAGTACACAAATATAACTGCAATAGTCATAAAAATTAAAAGCTCGTAAAAATTGTCTATATGAAAAAACTTCATAACAACCTGAACTCTATTATCAGACATAAAAGTCTGGTAATCTGTTAATGTATTCATAAAAGGTATTATTACTGCAATACCAAGCATTTCCAGGACAGAAGCAAGAAGCATTGCTGTAAATAATAGAGGCATCTTTCTTTTATACTTAACAGGTACTATTGCGTTTAATTTCTGCAGCATCTGCAGAAGTATTTTAATTTTATTCATTTATTGTTTTTCCACGACAGCATACATGACAGTTTCACTCGTACTTTTTGAATGCTGTCTTACATATAATTTTGCCTTTGGCATGAGTTCGTGTATGTACAAAGGTAACCTGACCATATCTTCATCTGAATGATATAAACATATAGCTAGTATTGGTTGATTTTTACGAATTGTCTTTTCTGCTCCATGAAGTGCATTCCATTCTGATCCTTCCAAATCCATCTTGATAAAAGAGGCATCTGAACACTCAGGACAATTATCAATAGTAACAACCGGTATACTGTTTTGAGTATTATCGTTTTCATTTAATTGTACAAAAGAAGAGCTACCAGTTCCTAGAGAATTGAAGTTTAAGATTGTATCCGAATCCCAAACGCCTTTTTTAATAACACAAACATTAAGTTTCCCTTTCAAGTTTTTTTCAATACGTTCATAACATTTTGGATCAGGTTCAAATACTACTATTTTATCATAAGAACCTTTTGACCTATTAATAAAATCTAATGAGGTTGCACCATCATATCCACCACAATCAATAAAGCACCCCCCCCCGTATAATTTTTTGTTATATTCAGTTGGTATTATTTCTTTTGGAAAATATTGATTCTCTTCATAACCAGGGAAATCATTCCAATTGCGTGTTTTCCTAAATTTTATCATTCCTGTATACACGTCTACAGATTTTTTATCAGATAATAAGGCAATTATTTTATCAATTTCAGATGAAACACTGTCAAAATATTTTGAAGCTACTTTTGTAACCTGTTTTATATAACGTCTTTCCCAGAAATTATTATACCAATTAAAATTTCCGAATAACTTATCTAACAAATTCTGCCCCATACGAACAAAAAGTTTTTTCATTTTTTACACTCCAGTAAATATATTAGTTTTTCTAAATATTTTCATACAAAGTCTTCCCATATCCAAACACCCGTTTTTTATATCAAGAATCGATGGCAACCACCTTAGGCCTAACTTTCTTCGCAAAAATGCATTAAGTATTCTCAGCCATTTAAAACCATTGCTATAATTACCGTTTGCTTTTCTATAAATACATGGATTACCCTTATATAAACTTTGTAATTCCGTGTTCCAAACTAATGACATATTTTTTCTGTCAAAGTTTTTTGCAAATGATTCGGCCCCTACACCAAGTTTGTTATTTAATGCCTCATTTGTAAGTAACTTTAGAATATTTTTTAAAAGACCTCTTTCAATATTTCCTTTATAAGTTAAACCTGTCTTTTTATTTATAACAGTTCCTGGAAGCCCCCACTTAGCTCTTGTTACAACCGGTATTCCGCAAGATGCAAAATCAATCGCACTTGTACAAAAAGTTTCAGTTAAAGCAGATGGATTTACAACACCGACTGAAGTATCCTGTAAAATTTCGCTTTTCCCGGAACCAACAATACCGCAGAAAGTTACCGATGGTAAAATTGTTCCATTTTTATCTGTAAGATAATGCATAAAACTATTTTCATACTTACTTTCTGCTATAGAAAAACTGCCAAGTTTTTGATTAGTATTATAAAGTTGTCCAGAGCCAAGAACTTTTAGTTTAGCATCTGGAACTTTTTTTAATATTTTTGGCCATATTTTTGCTAGATAGTGAAATCCTTTTTGAGGAACTAGAGATCCTATATATGTAACAGTGTGTGAAGAAAAGGCATCTTTTTTTCTTCTTTTTAGGGTTTCATATGACATAGAATTTTCTATGCAAATCATTCTATCAATGATATCATGATCTCTATAATAGTCATACTCTTCAGGAGCAACACAAACAACCCTAGCTATCTGCTTTGTTTTCATAACATTAGCGATTTCCTTATAATCCAAGTAACAGCCAGCCCTAAGAATAATATTGAGATTTAATTTTCTTAATCCTTCATACCAAATATCAGGCTTATTACAGTCAACAAAAAGATAATCTATTTTTTCTTCATTTGCTTTTTGAATAACATTTATATTATCAGTACATACAATTTCTTCACAATTAAGGGGATATATATTTTTATCAGAATAATGAAAATAAATAACAGTATATGAATCACTATAATATTCTTTTAAGGAACACCCCATAAGTAACATCTGATGAGGAATTCCACCTATACCTGGATTTCCTTTATTAAGAGCCGAAAAATTCTTACCAGAATAATTCTTATCGTTTATTTCGATTCCAATTTTTATTTTGTTCATTAGGCTCCTCTATTTTAAAATTCTAAACTATACTTGAAATCTATTTTTATAGATTACGAATCTAAAGAATAACATTCCCCATTAAAAAATGCCTGTATAAATTCAGATCCATTAGCTAAAACTACTTCAAATAACCCTGGATGCTCGGCTATCATAAGTGTAAAAATTCCTTGCTCAAAGCAAATAAGTTTTTCATTCATAATACGTTTTAGATACTCATTATAAAGACTCTCTAGACTACCCTGTAATTTTTTCTCTATGAATAAAACCGCTGCAGACATTTGATTTACATTACATATTTCACGACCTAATAGCGACATAAAGGTCCTATATGAAAAACTCAATGGCCTTCTACAAAAAACAGAATCTCTCAGTTTGGTATGTCTAATGTCATAAATAGTACTTTTAATATCATTATTTCTGGAACAAATTACTTTAATTTTTCCATTATGTGGATATTTTGTAATTTTACCATCCCATTCGTCAAACAAACGTGCTTGGTGACCAAGCAAACCAGCATCTAACCAACATAAATATTTACTACGTACGTCCTTGTTTTTTGATGCAAGTGTTAAAATGTGCACTTTACTTAAAACTATTGAAGCATACAAGGCCCTATTCTGATAAACAAGCTCGCTTCCCTTTAGGTGAAACATCATATTACGACGTTGATGAATTGTCTGTCCCATATTTTGGAATAAATTCTTTAATTCAGAAAGTTTTTGATATAAAGGAAGTTCAGCAAGTTTCATTACAACCAATTTTGCATTAGGTGCATTGAGATTATCAGCACATTCCTTATCGCAATATATAACCACATCCTTGAATTTTGCGCAAAGTTTTTCTAAATTTTTAACATAAAAATCAATGTATTCTCTTTTTATATGTCTATCGTTACCATTTTTATTAAGATTAACATGTCCTTCTTTGCTATTCCTTATATTAAAACACATAGTTACAAATGTAATATCATCATAACTCTTATCCAAATCAGTTGTTAAAATTTTATTCATTGCTTTCCCATAAATAAATATAAAGTTTTCTGTAATTTTATCAATAAATTTTTATCACATTTAATTTACAGTCATATTTTTAAAAATGAATATCATTTAGGTTTGTTTTTATTATCACCCATTTTTATATTCGGTAAGGACTATTTTCTTTATGTAACCGTATTGAATTTCCTTCATCGTTTACTAAAAACATTGCTTGTGACCGTTTACCCAAAAACGCTCTAAGATTTTCATATACGCTTTCTGCTGAACAATACTTTTCATAATAATTTCTGGCATTCTCTTTTAGATTCCTAATTTCTTCTTCACTAAACGAAAGTGCTTTTTCAATGCATTTTTTCAAGGACGTTTCATCATTAAACACAAAACAGTTCTTTCCAACCTCTAACGGAGGATAAAACCACCCTGCATAGTTCGTTATTGGTACACAGCCGGCTTTTAAAGCTTCCATAATATTATGACAATGAGGCATTCCGTTACCTGGCGGGGCAATGAAAAAATCGCAGACAGCAAGCTGTCTTTCAAAATCAGCAAAATCTATGGGGTATGTCTGAACGCCACGCCTTGTGTCTTTTACCGCAATATAAACCTCTCTTTTGCCATTATTTTCTTCAGAATGCTTTTCAGCTACATCATATAATGCATCTACAACCTGAGTTCTGTTCATCAGTTCTGGAAAGACAGACTTTAATAAAGGGTATCCATGACTTGGAAGAGCGCCTGCAAAAAAGATTCTAGCAGAAACAGGCACAAAATCTTTAGTTCCTTCTTTGTAAACCGCATAATGCCGAGCTGGTGACCTATAATATGGAATTATAATGCCCTTGCCAGATTTCTGAATATACTCTCTTTTTTCAGTGTTATAATAATCAAAATCTGTATACAAATCGCAGTTCTTGTCTTTAGAATCAGATATGATGGCAGCTTTTTTATAAGATGCATGATTTATCTTACCAAGATATGCTACTTTTCTCCCATAGCTTTTCCCGAACACTTTCTGACAATAAATGAGAGTTGAAGGATGTCCAACAATCACAAAATGCTTGAAATGATCTTTTAGGACATATAAAAGCATTGCCATTCCGCTTTGAACAACTGCTTCAATAACAATAGTATCCTGTGAGTCTTTTTTACAACCATGTGCTTTAAGAACGAGAAAAAGTAAATTTAATATATGATTTAACTTGCTGATTTTATTATTTTTCATAGTTCTCTTTTATTATACAATTAAAACGATCTTTACCACTTATTCCATCTAAATAAGCTAAAAACATATTCCAGGAGCATTTTTTCTTAAATGCGCAATATAAAATTTCCGCAAAATAATAAACCAGGAAAGGTACAAAACAAAACCAGTGAGTATTGCGTTTTTGATACACTACCCGATTTCTATACATATAATAATCACGAAAATTGAGTCCTTTATTCTTTTCTTTTTCTGATCTTTCTTCCGCTTCTTTATTTACTGTTGCAGAGCCCTTATGCAAAATCTTGGTATGTGCACATGCAACACATCGATATCCGGCTTTTCGAATTTTTCGACACCATTCGGTTTCCTCAAAATACAAAAAGTAATTCTCAGGCAATAAACCAACCTTTTCTAATACTTCTTTCTTAGTAATTAAACATGCTCCACAAACATAGTCGCAGTCATATATTTTATTATTGATTTGGGAAAAAGTTTTTCCTGAATTTAGCAGTTTTGTTGTTCCAGTAATTTTTCCTATATTTGCCCCGCATTGTTCGCAAATTTCACCATTTGCACCACATGCCTCTGCAGGTCCAATAATCCCGATAGAAGAGTCTTTTTCCATCTGATTTATTAAAACACTAAGAAAATCTTCCGTTACGGTTACATCTGGATTCATTAAACAAATGTAATCTGCGCCGCTTTTCAGAGCATATTTTATACCAATATTATTTCCGTGGGCATAACCAAAATTAGTATTATTACCAATTGCTTTTATTTCTTTACCATACTGCTTAGATAGTTTTTCAGCTTCACTTTCAAATAATTCATAAGAGCCATCCTGTGAATTATTATCTACCATTACAATCTTGTAGTTAGGATATTTTAAATTCTTGAGCATTGATACAACACTATTTAATGTATCTTTTTTGTCTTTATAGTTTAATACAATTATATATACTATTTTTGTAACTTTATTCATAATTTTCTTACAGAACCTTTATCTCAATATTTAGTTGTTCTATTTTTATAAAAAAATGATAAAACATATTCAGCAAGCTTTTTTGTTGTAAGATTTTCCTTTGCATAATTAAACAATAATTTTTGATAAAATTTATATATTTTCTCATCCTTATGATTAAAAGAGCTTTTCTCCCATCTTATATACAAATTATTTGTTATTGTTAATATCTTTTTAGGAAATAAAAACATTGTATTATCAGGACATTTTTCAATATCTGGAAAATAAGGGATGCACCCATTAGCAAGGATTTCATAGTGTCTATAGCAATCCCATCCAGCTTTCTTAAATGTTGTTCCGAACATTGCAGACTGATAACTTTTATTATATTCTTCGGAATCATTATATATATAGGTTTCTTTTTTCCCTGGAATTAAATCAGCCATTAATATCTTTTTTTTAATAAAATCTAAATTCTTTATAAATAGTTGTTCAGGATATGCGAATGAAATAGGAATAAATTTTTTTGAATAATGATTTGAAATTTCTCTCTTAAAATATAAACCAAGTTTCGAAAGGTAAAGCGCCCTCTTCTTCATTTTTAATGGAATATACCAAAAAGGGATCATACATTTTAATAACCCATGAAAAGTTGTATAATTTTTTTTAAATCCAAAATCCTCGTCAGCTCCATCAATAAAAAATATTTCATTTTTGGAATAAGATTTAATAACATTTTCTAAGAAAGGAGTTTCCTCATAAGCACATCCATAAATTATTAAGTCATACCAATGCTCTTCAAGATTTTTAATGATTTGTTCCTGTGTATGAATTTGTTTTTTTTCTGAAGATATTAAATTTACTAAATTAAATCCTTTTCCATATAAGGATTTAATATCGATTTTTTCTCCTGTAAATAACCAAGGTATATCATTAAATAAAAAAATTTCAATATTTTCTAGCTGATATAACCCATGTAATAAAAGAGTACATTCATACTCATTTATAATATGATTAAAAAATAAGATTTTCATTTTATTTATTAACTCTTTCCCAAATATTTAGCTTTTTATTATATTTTTTTATAACTTTGGCAGGTATTCCTGCAACCATTGTAAAATCTGGAACATCCGTTTTTACTAATGAATTCGCACCAATAATACAGTTTATACCTATTTTTACACCTTTTAAGATTATTGAATAACAACCCACATATGTAAAATTACCAATTTTTGTTGGTAAAACTTCAATCTCTTTACTAAACAAATGCGTATTTACAGGTAAATCTGAATGCTCATTGTCAGTAATTAAGCAACCAAATGATATAACAACATCATTACCGATTGTTACATTATCAGCACATGATAATGTACAATTTTGCCCTATAGAAACATTATCGCCAATAGTTAAGATAGGGGAATAATCTTTATCATTCCATTTTTCCAAACAGTCAATTCTTACAGCATTACCAATAAATACATTTTTTCCTATAAATATTTTTTTTTGGATTAATAATACTTAATGGTCTTTTTATATATGATCCCCTGCCAATTTTTCCGAATTTTCTTTTATAACAAATTGGATATAGAAATTGTAGAAGTGATATTATTTTATTATCAAAGGGCAATTTCATAAAAAGTTTTATTTTATTATAATAATTCATTTATTGTATACTTTTCTGGGCTCTTATAACCCCATGTCGGAAATACGGATATATAAAATTTGATGTATCTCCATAAAAATACAGCATATACCCATCAGAAAATTCCCATGTAAATCCCATTTCTTCAAGAAGACCCACAATTTTATCGGCATCATCTTTATTGTGATAACAAGTTGCAACCAATTTTACAGATTTCGCATTTTTGATTAATTTTTCTGCGCTCTTTATAACTTCGTATTCAGCCCCTTCAACATCCATTTTTATAAATAAATTTTTATCAGATTCAACAACATCATCTAGTTTTACACAGCCATCTTTTTCTGAATCTGATACATATTTGTTTATAATTATAACTTTGCCTGATTTTATGTCGGCATCAAAGGTTCTTTTCAAGGACTCATTCCAATTTGTATCACACTCAAATAAATATACTTTTGAAGCATCATCTAAAATCTCTAACGCTTCTTTTCCCTCTGCACAACCAACATCTATAAATAAGTCATTCTTTTCAACATAAAAATTATTTGTAAAATACTTATGAGGACTTTCATCATCTTGTTCACTCATTAAACATGAGTACTTCCATTTTACAAAATCAGAATCAACCCCTATATTTTCATCAGAAAAAAATAATTTTTTCCCTTTATATATAAAATAAGGAATCTCGGAACCATCTTCTTTGTACATTGGATAATTATCTTTACCATATTTGTTTATGAAACTATAGGGAAAAAGTTCAAGTTTTTTTCTTTTTTTTATGAACTCAATTTCTTTTGTGAACTCAGGATGAGTTTTTCTAAAATTCTTACTAGTTATTTCATAATATGCTTTTTTCTTGATAAACTCATTCCTAAAAAATCTAACTATATTTTTTATTTTCATAACTACCCCATATAACATTTAAAAATTTCTTTTACAAAGAATCAAACAATAAAACTATTTCTTTTTAATTCATATTTTTTCTGCAATTTTCTTTCTCCACAAATTACAGCAGGATTTCCCTGATAAATCATTCCTTTTTCTGCTTTTCCTTTAAATACAGACCCCGCGCTGATTACACATTCATCTTCAATAATTGAATTATCAAGTATGATTGCAGCTGTTCCAATCCACACATTTGCTCCAATCTCAGTCTTATTGGAATGGTATGCAAAAGTTCCTGAAGATTTACTGTGGCTGGCAGTAATTATCTTAGTATATATAGAAATTGAAGTTGAATCTCCTATGGTTAGCCCCCCTCTTCCATCAATATAGCAATCTTCGTTAATGATTACCCCTTTTCCTAGTGTTATACCTTTTGGATACACAATAGTGGTTCTTAAACCTATTCTACAATACTTTCCCATTTTTAATCCGCAAATTGCATAAAAAAGCCATCTAATAGGCCAAAAGGGAATTTTATTTACAATACCGTTAAGCCATAACCATCTAAGGTCGCCATATACTTGGACAAGGAATCTAAACATTTTCTTTTCAATCTACCTTTTTCTCTTTTAGTAAATACTAATACTCGCCTTATTATGTAATTACCAAAAAGTCACCAGTGAAATCAATACATATTATCTTGATAAAGATATTTTTTTATTAGCTTTTAACATTTCATCCATTTTATTCCCACAGATACAAATTATATATTATGCAAAGTCTCCAAAAAACGCTCTCCACTTTTTTGTAAATCAAAGCGGTCTCTTATAAATCTTTTTGCGTTAACCGAAATTGACTTTCTTAGTTCTTCATCAGTTACGAGCTTGTCTATAACTGTTGCATATTCCTGAGCACTATCGCAATGAAAATACTCTTTTCCATTTTCAGCAGGTATTCCTTCTATACCAATATCTGTTGTAAGAACCGGAATACCAGAAGACATAGACTCCAAAATCTTTATCTTAATGCCAGCACCTTTATGAAGGGGAGCCGCAAAACATAATCCCTCTTTAAAATAGGAGCCTATATCATCAACAAAGCCCAATATATGTACCCGTCTGCTTTCCTCTGTCTTGAGTTCAGCCGTTGGCGAAGAGCCGATAATAAGAATCTCACATTCAGGGTCCTTTATAAGAGGGAGAACCTTATGAATAAGCCAGAGGGCAGCTTCTTCATTTTCATGTCTTCCCATAGCGCCATAAAAAATGATGTATTTTTTATGGCCTAGGTAAGGATTATCTATAAAAGAATCAAAATAAGGCTGCCATTCCATTAATATATTTTCATTTAAACCACAGCGCAAAAGAAGATCTTTATCTTTTGGATTATTCAAAATAACCCTATCGCATGTAGCACAGGCTTTAAGTTCAATTGCCTTAAGTTTATTATATCGAACCTGGTTAAAAAGACTTCTTAAAAGTCCTTTGGAATCATTTGCCTTCCTCTCATACCCAAGGAATTTAACTTCTTCTTCAATTGCAATATATTTGGCATTTGGGAAATACTGTTTTACAACATCGATAAGGACAACCATTTCTGTCCATTGCAGCAAAACAATATCAGGATAAGTATTCTGCTTTTTATATTCAGAAAGCTTTTTTCTAAGCTGCATGACAATATAGTTCTGATTTATGCCTGCATAGCGGTTCCAGGGATTTAATATACTTTCTGCATTAATCAGTAAATCCGGTAGGTGCCATATCTTTCTTTCTATAAGGTCATAGTCAATGCCATAAGAATCCAAATCTATTTTTTCTTTTTCTTTTGCCCAATAAAATGACAAAAGCTTTAGCTTGCAGTCTGAATGAGCTTTTAAGAACTTTATGTAATAATTATGTATTTTTCCGCCTGCATGGGGCACCTTGTCATAAGGAACTGCAGCAGATATCCACAAAATAGATTTATCATTCATATTTTTAACTCACGAAACGTGTCCGTACATAACTTTTCCAAGCCAATGCACAATAATAAAGACAGGCTTTTCAATATGCATCTTATAGGAAATATGTACACAGATATTTAATATTTTCATTAGCAGCCTGTCATTATAATAATTATTATATTCAATAATATTTTTCAGGCTGTTCCCTTTGCAGGCTGTCCTTACCGTATTTCCAAGATATTGAATAACTTCTTTAAGATCTTTAGTCTTATTTCCAAGACTTAAAACAGTGGTAAGAACAGCAACCTCATTGCAGACATAAGCATGCAGATATTTATTACAAGGACTGTATTTAGCCACAATTTCTCTAAGCTGTAAAAGGGGCATTTGCTCCAATCTCAGGGCTTTAAAGTTTTTCGATCTTGAAGTAGACGTTTTTTCCTGCACATTTACATATAATCGATCTGTCAAAATAGCCATGGCTTTTGCTTCCATGTTGCACTGCATGTTAAAGATAACGTCTTCTGACATGCAGCCTTCAGGAAATTTTATATTATTATCTAATAAAAACTGTCTTTTATATAGCTTGTTCCAGATGGTGCAGCTGGACCAGGGGTGCCACAAAGAATCTACACTCATGCTGGGATAAGTATTAATAAGCTTTTCCTTATCATCTATTGAATCAAAACCGCACATTGCTAGTTCTGCATCTTCCCTTTCAAGAGCGGCTACTAGTTTTTCTATATAATTAGAGCGGTAATAATCATCCTGGTCTAGAAAACAAAGGTAGTGTCCACTAGCTAATTCAATACCTTTATTTCTGGAACGTGAGATTCCCATGTTTATTTCGTTGTTATAAAGCTTGATGCGTTCATCTAAAGACCCGACCTTTTCTAAAAAAGACAAAGTTTCAGACAAGCTACTTTTGTCATTTATAAGAAGCAACTCAATATCTTTGAAGCTTTGATTTAAAACAGAGTTTATACTTCTTTTTAGTTGATATTCCCTAGCGTTGTATATGGGAATAATTACAGATACTTTTTGCATAGTAAAACAAATTCTTTTAGCAATTCTTTAATTTAATCGATTCGCCAATGTCAATACAGTTTGCACGATAATATTCAAAGCCATGAATATTAATACCATCAAATTCAAAAGTTATAGCATCAAGCATTACTGTGGAATACGTCATATTAAAACCTGCTGTCATTCCAAGCGGGGCCTCTACAGGTTTTACTTTATTTGAAAAAACACATAACCGCTGTCTACATGAATTAATTATACTTTTTATTGTATCAACACTACATAAATTTTCTAATGTATTTTGTAATTGATATAATGCATCAGACTCTTTTGCATCTATATTTCTGCTCTGTGACAATTCATTTAGAATAAAAAAAGAATTGTTATCATCTTGGTATACAAGGAAATCGCATCGTTTTTTACCAATTTGTAAACTCTTAGGCAAGGAATTAATAAACTCTTCATAATTAGTTATACAAATATTTTTCTGCAAATCGTTTTTATACGTTACACTGCCATTTGCTTCCTCTACAATAAATGGGTCTTCTTTATCCATTAAACCAAATGCTTTTTTGTTTGTATATTCAGTCGGAGCTTTTATTCCTTTAAAACTTTTATAATTCTGAGAATCAAAATATTTAACTAAGTCTGTTACTAATAATGCTTCTAAAGACATTTTTAAACTCTGTTATATTCTTCATAGATTCTAGAGATTGGTTCAGATAGTAATGTTGTATCTATTACTTTAAGTTTTTCATTTTTAAGAGATTTTAAATTTCCTGCCAAAACTTCATAAACAGATAAATCATCAAATTTCAACCTTTTCTGCTTAATAAGCAGATTTAAATAATTTACAACATAAGGGCTATGAGTTGTCATCATACAATATGTATTAAATGTTTTATTGTTATTTTCAAAACATAGCTGCACAATTTGAGACATTAATTCTGTTTGTGTAGATGGATACAAACTTAATTCTGGTTCTTCTATATGAAAATAAAGATTTTTATATTTTATCTTTCCAATATCAAGTTCTGGACGGAATTTACTTAACATATCTGAATCAGAAAGATTAGCTAATATAGCCCTATTAAATGAAGCAATTAAATCATAATGATTCGTAAAATAATCTAAAATACTAACAAGCGGTGCAACATTCTGTGTACCTGATGAGGAATCCGTAAATGCAATTTCATAACTTTCAGCTCTAAGATTATTATTTTTTACAACAAATTTTACTCCATTCTGGGTCTTCTTTTTATTTAAAACTACTCCCAAGTAAGGAATTTCCATTGAAGTAAAATTCAAAGTAGCATCTTGAAAATCATGCCAAGTCTCATTTAAATACATATCCTTATCTGATACTGAAACAGTTTTTTCTAAAATATCTGGAATAATATTTCGCTTATCAGAAATAAAACTCATTTTATCTAAAGATAAATCTTCATTTGAGACTGTAATATTAAGTTTTAATTTCCCGTTTTTATATTCGATGGAATATCTTCCACGTTTGTATATAATTGAAGTCTGATCAGAAATATAACCTTCAAAACCATTATTTTTTATAAAATAATTAAACTGAATTCTAAAATGAGATTTAGAGATTCCAGAATTTCTTAAATAAGATCGTATTACTACTTTTTTATATAAATATCTGAACAGTACCAAAACTTTCATTATAGTACTTTTTCCACTTCCAGACTCTCCTACAAAAACCGTAAGTGGTGTTATATTTTCAAGTTTTATTTTTTTTAGAGGCCCAAAATTTTCTATATATAATGATTCTACTAACATTTTATTTTTTTTCACCAATTCGTTCTCTAACCACATACAAAGGCCTGTTAAGCACTTCATTGTGTATCTGCCCAACATACAAGGCCAAAAAGCCCTGACTCATAAGCATAATGCCTAAAACAAGAGTATTAGACACAATAACATAGCTTATAGAACTAAACATTCCAGCATCTCCAAAATAACGCTGAAATAGCATAAAGAGCAAAAGCAAGAAAGAGCCCATAGTCAAAAGAACACCAAAATAAGCAAAAAGCTTTAAAGGATACAAAGAAAAACTAGAAACACTGTTAATGGCAAGCGACAGAAGCTTCCTAAAAGAATAGCTTGCCACCCCGTTTATTCTTTCAGGAGCCACAAACTCAATATATTCAGTCTTAAAGCCCATCCATTCAATAAGTCCACGGAATAAACGTTTGTGCTCTGTAAATTTACAAAGCTCATTTATTACTTTTTTATCTATAAGTTTAAAGTCAGTTGCATTCTCAGTAATCCGCATACCACCCATTTTTTTTATCATGGCATAAAACAAATGAGAGCCTGCATTTTTTATAAAGGATTTTTTTTCAGTTGACTTTCGGATACTTGCTACAACCTCTGCCCCTTCTTCCCACTTTTTAACAAAGTCTGGTATAAGGGCCGGCGGGTGCTGCAGGTCTGAATCCAAAAAGATTGCAGCGTCTCCTGTGCAGTTCTGCACCCCTGCTGTTAATGCTATTTCTTTACCAAAGTTCCTGCTAAAGTCCAGGGCCACTACCCGCTTATCATCATCAGCGATTTTTTGTAAGTTAGCCCAGGAAGAATCCACGCTGCCGTCATTAATATAAATAAACTCCCAGTCATATTGGGGAAGCTTTGATGCAACGTCTTTTAAAGCTTGGTGCATTAAAAGAACATTTTTTTCTTCATTATAAACAGGAACTATGGTAGATATCTTTTTCATAAACTTTACTTTTTACAGTGTCCCCTTAAAATACTCAATCGTTCTCTTTAAGCCTTCGTCTAAAGGAATCTCCGGCTTCCATCCAAAAAGATTGCCTGCAAGACTTATATCAGGTTTTCTCTGCTTTGGATCGTCTCCAGGGAGGGGTTTATAAACAAGCTTAGACTTACTGCCCGTCTGCTGCAAGACCTTTTCTGCAAACTCAAGCATAGTAAACTCTCCCGGGTTACCCATATTGACAGGGCCGGTAATGTCATCGTCGCTGTCCATCAGGCACAAAAAGCCCCGGATCAGGTCGTCCACATACTGAAAACTTCTGGTCTGCTTTCCGTCACCGTAGATGGTGATATCTTCACCGCGCAGGGCCTGCATTATAAAGTTAGACACTACCCTTCCGTCTTCCGGGTTCATGGCAGGACCATAAGTGTTAAAAATGCGGACAATCTTAATCCTTGTTCCGTGCTGTCTGTGGTAGTCAAAGAACAAAGTCTCCGCCCCACGCTTTCCCTCATCATAGCAGCTTCTTATTCCATGCGGATTTACATTACCCCAATAAGTCTCTGGCTGGGGATGCACAATAGCGTCACCATATACTTCGCTAGTACTTGCCTGGAATACCTTTGCATTCCATTTGTCAGCCAGTTCCAGTGCATTCAATGCACCAAAGATGCTGGTTTTGTATGTTGCAATAGGGTCACGCTGATAAAATGGCGGAGAGGCCGGACAGGCCAGGTTAAAAATCTCATCAACGTAAAAACTGTACGGAAGGGTTACGTCATGAATCATGAGGTCAAAGTCCGGATTTGACTTTAACTCCTCTATATTCTGCATTCTGCCGGTAAAAAAGTTATCCATGCAGATAACATGGTTTCCTCTTTTAAGCAAGGCACGGCACAGATGGGAACCGACAAAGCCTGCACCACCGGTAACTAAAACAGTCTTCTTATTCATCTTCTTTTACCTTATTAGACTAAACCGCGGCCAATACAGTGAAGTTCAATGCCTTCTCTTTTCATGGCTTTTGGATCGTACTGGTTTCTTCCATCATAAATAACAGGCGCTTTAAGTAAAGCCTTTACCTTACTAAAATCAGGTGAGCGGAACTGCTTCCATTCGGTAACCAGAATAAGGGCGTCAGCGCCGTTAAGAGCAGACCACATATCAGGCTCATAGCTGATAGCATCGGATGGGATATCTGCCAGGTAGTGCTTGGCCATTTCATAAGCCTGGGGGTCATAAGCCTTAATCTTAGCTCCCCGTTTTGTAAGCTCGGTTACAACAGTGATTGCAGGAGCTTCACGCATGTCGTCAGTCTCAGGCTTAAAGGCAAGTCCCCAAAGGGCAAAAGTCTTACCCTTAAGGTCTTCACCATATTTTTCTACGATGCGGTTTGGAATAACATACTTCTGGTCGTTATTAACGTCTTCTACCGCTGTAGCAATGCGCATCTGGATGCCGTTTCTTTTTCCCACAGAAACCAGCTCCTTAACATCCTTAGGAAAGCAGGAACCGCCGTAACCGCATGAAGCATGCAAAAAGCTCATGCCGATTCTGGAATCCGTTCCTATGCCTTGTCTTACGGCACGAACATCACCGCCAACCTTGTCGCAGAGCCTTGCAATTTCATTCATAAAGCTGATACGGGTGGCAAGCATAGCATTTGCAGCGTATTTGGTAATTTCAGCAGACTTAATGTCGGTGCAGATAATAGGATGCTCATTCAATGTAAACTGTTCATAAAGCTGCTTCATAATAGCTTCTGAGCGGGCGTTGTCACAGCCGATAACGACACGGTCAGGCCTCATAAAGTCATTTACAGCCACGCCTTCCTTTAAGAACTCTGGGTTAGAAACAACATCAAATTCCAGCCCCTGGCTGTCAGTACGGCTATCCAGCACCTTCTGAATGGCAGCGCGAACCTTTTCTGAAGTGCCAACCGGCACCGTTGATTTATCTACAACGATAGTGTAGCCGCACATGTGCTTGGCAATGCTTTCTGCAGCGGCTAAGACATAACGGGTGTCAGCAGAGCCGTCTTCTCCCGGTGGGGTGCCTACAGCAATAAAGCAGATATCAGAAGAAGGAATTGCTTCCGCATAGTCAGTCGTAAAGTCTAAGCGGCCATCTTTGTGGTTACGCAAAACCATTTCTTCAAGGCCCGGCTCATAAATCGGAATCTTTCCATTTTTAAGGTTATCAATCTTTTTCTGATCGATATCAATACACCAGACATGGTTTCCCATTTCAGAAAAACATGTGCCAGACACAAGGCCTACATATCCTGTACCTATAATTGAAATGTTCATTAATTAACCCCTAATATATAAAATCTATTTCTGTTTAAGAATTTTAGCGTATTTGACCATACAATTTTCTCCACTGGCCGTAATGATTACGGCCAGTGCTCATAATCATTACGGCCACTGGCCACAATCATTATGACCAGTGGCCATGAAAACTCAGATTTATTATCAAAAAAACAATGAAAAATTCTTTAAAAATCAAGTTTAAACTACAAATTCATACCCATTGTTTGCTGTATATTTATGTTCAACAAAACAACAATAAAAGATTGGCCAATCTTCAAGGGTGCGACGGCTCCATCATTCCGTCATAAACAACAATTATAGGAGAAATAAATATGATAGCAATTACTGCTTATAAAAATCAACTTTCAACACGCAAAAAGGACTACTGTTTTAGAAGTGTCATTGATCAGGAGCTGAGTTACGAACAGCTGATTCAGGAAATCATCGGCTACAACTCAACAATCACCGAAGCAGATGCAAGGGCTGTACTTTCCGTTCTAAATGACCGTGTAAAACATTTCGTAAAACTAGGATACAACGTAGAACTTCCGTTCGCATTCATTCATCTGAAAGCAAATGGAACTACAAGCAAATTAAACGAAGGTTTTACACCAGGAACTGGCGACCATCGTTTTGAGACTGTCTGCACCTTTAAGGAAGAAGCTGCAAAAGAAATGGAAAACTCCACAGCCTACCGCATTGCAGGAATAGGCTGGTCAATTCTTCCTAAAATTACAGAACTATTAAGCATAAGCAATCAGGGAGCTGAAAAGACAGAATTAGACTTTGTAAGCCATGATGTCTTACGCATTAAAGGCAAACACTTAAACTTTGATGCAGCAGAAGAAAAACAAGGTATATTTTTTATAGACCAAGAAGGCAATGAAACCCGAGCCACTCGCTATAACAGCATAGGATGTTCCATTACGGAAGTATTCATTCCTAAAAACCTTGAATCAGGCATTTACAAAATAAAAATTGTAACAAGTCCCCGCAAGGACAGCCTTGAAGAATCTACTTTCAGCACACCAATTAAGGTACTGCAAGACTGAATTCTATAAGATATAAATTAGAGCATGGAGAATTCTACAAAGAATTATCCATGCTCACCATAACAAATTAAATTACGTCAACAAAAGTACGTTCGTTGCGTGTAAAAAGAATAAGCCCTAAAAACAAGATTGCAGCAGTAGTACAAAGGCTTATCGCTATCATTTCAGGTGGTAAAAAGCCAGAACCGTAAAAAATAACACGGAAAAGTTCTATTGGTGCACTCATAGGGTTTACTGTAAACACCCATCTAAAACGTTCTGGAGCTTCGCTCAATGGGTACACAACAGGAGTTGCATACATTGCAAGCTGCACGCCAAAGTTTAAAAGCACATTTAAATCACGATACTTTGTTGTTAATGAGGAAATAATAAGTCCAAGACCTGTTCCTAAAGCACCAATCCACATTACTATAAACGGAAATAAAAGTGCAAATACAGAAGGACGCACAGAACAACCGCGTATCATGTAATAGGCATAAAACACCATAAGGAGTGCAAACTGTATGCCTAATCTAATAATCTGTCCGACAGTCATGCTTATAGGTACAGTTAGGCGAGGAAAATAAACCTTGCTGAATATATTTTGGTTCAATGTAAAAACCGCTGAAGATTGCAAAAGACATGATGTAAAATAGGTCCAAAGCATTGTACCTGCATAATAAAAAAGCAGGAAGGGGATGCCGTCTGTACCAATATTTGCAAGCCTGCCAAATACAAATGTGTACATTATAGAAGAAATAATAGGCTGAACTAGATACCATAACGGTCCAAGTATAGTCTGCTTATAAGCAACAATAAAATCCCTTTTTATAAACATTTTTATGAGATAACGATATTTCCATACATCTTTAAGATGTAAATTCAAAAGATTATGCTTTGCAGAAATAACTTTTGTCCATTGTTCCATAGTTATTTTATCAATACTCCATTATTTTTCTTTATTTCCCATAAAATCAAATACAGATGTCATTTCTGAATTCTGAACATCTTCGCCTGCAAGAAAAAACACCTTTGAATTGTCGTCCATTCCTATATCTGCATTGTGCAAAGAGTTTTTTTCAAACTGCATGTCACTTTTCTGGCAGGAATATTCCAACAGAAAATCAATATTACTGTTTCCTGAAAGAACAATCTTCGTATATCCGTTATCTTTTAAAATGCAAACATTTTTTTCTATAATAGAACCATACTCCTTCATCAAAGAAAAGGTTTTACGCATGTAATTTGCAGTATTCAGAGCAATCTGATGCATTCCTTCTGGAGTAAGGGCATACCGCACAGTCTTGCGGTTTATTCTGTGCATAAGCACCCAACCTTTATCCGCAAGTTTTCCAAGCCAGGCATTAGTCATGCCAAGCGAAATTCCCTGCCGTGCAGCAATTTCCCGCTGTGTGGCGGTCGGATTTTCAGAAAGAGTATCGTTGAGAGATGATAAAAATGTAATGTCAAAATTGCGGTACATTATGATATTTTACGGATTTAAATAAATTTCTACCAACAGCACAAAGATGTGCATCATGTAAAGAGAAAGGAAAACGCCATGAATGACGCTATTAAGCCTTAAAAGCCCCGCAAACACAGGTGCACCAAGACCGAATGAAAATAGAGTACAAAATTACCGCTAGAAAGTCAAGAATACTGCCTGTTGTTTTTTATTTGCAAATCATTATAATTACACATCTGGAATTACTATAATGTACAAGGCAAAAAATTTTCGTGACGGCTTGGTTGACGGCATTCCGATCGGACTCGGATACTTTGCAGTAGCCTTTTCTCTTGGAATCTTTGCAAAAAAAGTCGGACTCACTGCAATGCAGGGCTTTTGGGCAAGTTTTTTAAACGTAGCGTCTGCAGGTGAATACGCTCTCTTTTCTGCAATTCAGGACAAGGTTACATATCTGGAAGTAGCACTGGCAATACTCATTGTAAACGCACGCTACTTTCTTATGAGTTTTGCCCTCAGCCAGAGATTCTCGCAAAACACAGGGCTTTTACACAGGCTTCTTGTAGGATACGGCATTACGGATGAAATTTTCGGCATTTCAATTGCACGCAAAGGCAATGTAGAGCCGTTTTATAATTACGGTGCAATAGCTGTTGCAGTCCCCCTCTGGTCTATAGCAACTTCACTAGGCATACTTGCAGGAACATATCTTCCTGCACGCATAGTGAGTGCCCTTAGTGTTGCCCTGTACGGCATGTTCATTGCAATCATAATTCCTCCGGCGAAAAGGAACAAAACCATAGCCGTCTGCGTTGCAATAAGTTTTGCATTAAGCTTTGCAACTTCTATAGCACCGGTCATAAAAAGCCTTTCTGCAGGAACACGCACAATAATACTTACAGTGTTAATCTCGGCAGCTGCCGCAGCCATATCTCCAATAGAAAGGAAAAAGAACTGATGTCTGGAAACGCATACATATACATCCTTGTTGCCGCGGCAGTATCATACCTTATAAGAATTCTGCCACTAACCCTCATAAGAAAGCCTATAGAAAATGTTTTCGTCAAATCTTTTCTATATTATGTACCGTATGTTACGCTTGCAGTAATGACTTTTCCTGCCATAGTTCAGGCAACGTCATCGCCCATTGCCGGCATTGCGGCACTCGTCATAGGAATCATAATATCTTTTATGGGAGCAGGACTGCTTCCTGTAGCATGCGTATGCTGTGCAGTAGTGTTCATTCTTGAACTTTTTATTGGCTAGCATCTATACAAAAACCTAAATGTTCATGCTATAATCAATAGCATGAACATTGTTATCATCGGTGCCGGATTCACTGGAATCCAGCTGGCAAAAAGACTTATAAACGAAAAAAACAACGTTGTCCTTATTGACAACGATGCAGATACTGTGCAACATGCAAGCAACAGGCTTGACTGTAACGTCATTCATGCCGACGGCAATAATCTTGAAACTCTTGAAGAAGCAGGAATCGCAAAGGCAGACGCTCTTGTTACGCTCACGGAAAATGATGAAATCAACATGATTACATGTTCTTTGGTTGATTCCGTATACCCTTCACTCCTTAAAATAGCACGAGTACGCAATTACGCATATTACACAAATACAAGCAGGGTTGCTAAAAATCATGCCGAGTCTTTCAGTGGAAAAAAACGACCTCTTTACGGCATTGACTACATGATTCACCCTGACGTAGAAGCCGCAAAGGCTATAGTCAGTGCGGTAGAACACGGTGCTGTAAGCGATGTCTTTACTTTTGGTGAAAACCATGAGCTTCTGGCTCTGCAAGTTGAAGAAAAAAGTCAGTTGGACGGATGTCCGCTCAAAAACTTGCGTACACTGACACAAAGCAAGTTCATTGTCGTATTCGTAGAAACGGAAGAAGGTTCTTCCTTGCCGAGTGGCGACACAATCCTTCACGCAGGCGACAGAATCGGCATTCTGACACAAAAAAACAATATTGAAGAAATGCTCAAACTGAGCGGTGCAAAAATTGACGCACTTAGAAACATAACACTTGTAGGGGCAGGAAGAATAGGCTCCATTGTCGCAGATCACATTCTGGAAAAGCGCAACACTTCGTTCTTAAAAAAACTGTTTGCTCCATCATCAAAAAAGATTGCACAGAACTTTGTCATTGTAGACAGCGACAAAGATTTATGCAAGGAAGCCAGTGAAAAGTTTCCTTCTGCAAAAGTCCTCTGCGGTGACATTACGGATGAGGGCCTTATTCAGGAAGAAGGTCTTGACAAATCAGACCTTGTAATTTGTGCAACCCATAATCATGAAATGAACATGGTCATTTCTGCCTACATGGAATCTATCGGTGTGCAGAAAACAATATCTTTGGTTGCGCACTCTGCTTTTGCAGACATTGCAAGAAAGCTTGGTGTAGAAGTGCCTATACCTTTACGAGACACAATCGTAGACAGCATAATGAGCCACCTAAAGGGCAAGAATGTAAAGGGCATTCATACAGTATCGGACGGTTCTTTTGAAATTGTAGAATGTGACCTTCAGGAATCAAGCAAATTCAACGGCAAGGCTCTTAAAGACATTGCAAGTCCTGGAGAATACCTAATGCTTCTTGTACGAAAGCACGGACAGATGGATTACGAGCTGCCTGGAGGAAATACGGTTCTTGCGGCAAAAGATCACCTTGTCCTTATAGAAAAGGCTGGTGATAAAAAGATTCTTGAAAAATTCAGTGGTGCTGTTTGAGGTTGACATAATGTTTTTTACAGTTATACGTATTGTTTTTGCCATAAACGGAATTGTCGGCTGTACATTCATTGTTCCAGTCCTTACAGCCCTTGCATGCAGGGAATATCATGTATTGCCTTCGTTCCTCATTCCTATGGCTGCAAGCATTGTTCTTGCAGCAACATTCATTCTTGCAGGAAGAAAAAAGAAGATACGGCTCAACAGCCGCAGTTCATTCATTGTAGTTGCCCTTGCATGGATATCGGCAAGTCTTTTCAGTGCAATTCCTCTTTATGCAAGTGGTGCAATTCCGCATCTTGCAGATGCTGTCTTTGAAAGCACTAGCGGCTTTTCTACCACAGGGGCAACAATCTTAAGCGACATAGAAACACTACCACGAAGCATAAACCTGTGGCGGTGCGAAACTCACTGGCTTGGAGGCATGGGTATTGTAGCCCTTACTGTGGCACTGCTTCCGATCATGGGTGTAGGGGGTTTTCAGCTTATAAAGGCAGAAACAACAGGTCCCGAAAAAGGCAAGCTTACGCCAAAAATCACAAACACGGCAAAAATTCTTTGGATTTTATATTTTAGTCTTACAGTTGCAGAAACTTTGCTCCTTAAGATTGCAGGCATGGATTTTATTGATGCTTTAAGCCATGCGTTTGCTACACTCGGAACTGGAGGTTTCTCTACAAAAAATGCAAGCATTGCAGGATTTGACAGTGCGGCAATAGACTGGATTCTTACATTCTTTATGTTCTGTGCCGGAGTAAACTTTTCGTTGTATTATTATCTTTTTACAGGCAAAATAAACGACATAAAAAAAGATTCTGAGCTAAAAGTCTACATCTCACTTATCATTGCAATAGTGATTGCAATAACGTTCATTGAGCTTTCAAGCTATGGTTCCGTCATGCGTTCTCTGCGCTATTCTGCGTTCCAAGTGCTGTCACTCATAACAACGACAGGCTTTGCAACAACAGACTATACTCTGTGGCATCCTGCAAGCCAGGTACTCATCTTCATGCTGTTTTTCATAGGAGGTTCTTCTGGCTCTACATCTGGAGGAATTAAAGTCATACGAATTACCATTGTAGCAAAACAGCTTTTAAACGAAGTAAAAAGGATGTTGCATCCGCACGGAATTTTTTCCATAAGATTGAACCGCAGGGCAGGCCGCAAGGATGTAGTTTTCAACGTTACGGCGTTTCTGTTTGCATACATGGCACTGGTACTGATTTCTACATTCATAACGGCACTGGCAGGCATAGACATATTCACGTCATTTACGGCTTCTGCCAGCATGGTTGGTAATTATGGTCCTGCATTCAACAAGCTTGGACCATCATGCAATTATGGCTGGCTGCCTGATGCCATAAAATGGTGGTACAGTTTTGTCATGCTGACAGGACGACTGGAAATTTACACAATGATAATAATGTTCTTTCCGTCATTCTGGAAAAACTAGGCATTTACAAAACTTTTTTATGCCTTTCCACTTACAATTTATACCCATTTACTCTATACTAGGGGCATTATGAGCGTTACTTCCATTATAGCAACAATCCTAAATATTGCCGGAAGCCTGTGCTTTCTTCTTTACGGCATGAAGCTGATGAGCGACGGCATTCAAAAATCGGCAGGAGAAAAGCTTAAGGCTGCTCTCCACTTTATGACAGGAAATCGCTTTACGGCACTTATTACAGGTTGTCTTTTGACAATGATTATCCAGTCATCTGGTGCAACAACCGTCATGGTAATAACATTCGTCAATGCTGGATTGATAACACTAGAACAGTCAATTCCTGTCATTTTTGGAGCGAACATAGGAACAACAATAACTGCATGGATTGTCGCAGTATTCGGATTTAACTTTAAGATGGAAGTGTTCGCCATCCCTATTTTTGGAGTGGGCTATCTGCTTACAACAATAAAAAAATGGCACAAGGAAGGCTTTGGACAGGCAATCATGGGCTTTGGGCTTTTGTTCATTGCCCTTGGATGGCTTTCAGCAGCCCTTTCCAGCAACCCGTACATAGAAAAAATGATGCCGGCTATCCAGAACATCGGATTCATGAGCATACCGGTAGGATTTGTAATCGGCATTATCCTTACGGCACTCATGCATTCATCTTCTGCAATGACTGCTATCGTAATTACTATGGCTTACAACGTTACGACAGGCGAAAACGGACAGTTCATCTGGATGCTGTCGGCAGCAATCGTAATAGGAAGCAATATTGGCTCAACAATAGATTCAATCATGGCTTCATTCGGTGCAAATGCGAATGCAAAGAGGGCTTCGCTCGTACACGTTCTGTTCAACTGTTTTAATGCCCTGCTTGCCCTCATGCTGTTAAAGCCTTTCACAACTTTGGTAGATTTCATTGTTCCTGGAACTGTACAAAGCAACATAGTCATTCACATTGCAATGCTGCACACATTGCTCAAAGTCATCGGAAACCTTCTTTTCCTTCCATGGACAAAACAAATTGCATCACTCATGCTAAAACTCGTAAAGGACGATCCTTCAAAGCTTTCTGACGAATACAAGCTGGAATTTCCAGAATCGCCAATGCGTAATTCTCCAATGACATACATCATTACTGCTCAAAACGAAGTAAGCCATATGGCCGACATAGGAGTACAGATGTTCGACCGCCTGCAGTATGGCTTTACAGACCGTTCAGGAAGATTCATTGCAGACCATTACGGCAATCTTGTAAATGAAGAAAACTTTATGGATCAGATGCATGAGCAGCTGGTAAATTATCTTATCAAGTGCGAGCAACTCGATGTTGACAACCGCCAGAACGACACGATAAACATGCTCATCCAGATTACAAGCGAGCTAGAAAGCCTTTCGGACGACTGTCTGAGCATCGGCGTATATATCAAGAGAATGAATGAAAAGCAGTATGTTTATCCTCAGGAGGATTTTAACAGACTGCTCCCTTATCTGGAGCTTGTAAGGCAGCTTTTGCAGTTTGTTTACAAGAACATAGACAAGAATCTTACAGAACTTCAGATGGAATTTGCAAAGGAACTGGAAGATTCTATTGATGCAGAACGAAAAGCCCTTAAGAAAGTTGCAAGAAACAGGCTTGAAGACGGTGCAAACGTAAAGGCGGAACTTCTGTACATGGACTTAGTCCGCCAGATAGAAAAAATCGGCGACAGATGTTTCTCCATCGCCGGTCAGCTTACCATGAACCGTCAGTGAGGGCTGTAAAGTCCAGAGTAGCAAAATAGTCTTCTATTGTCTCGCGGCGGCGGATCTGAACGATGCTGCCGTCACAGCGTTTTAAAAGCTCTCCTGCACGAAGCTTGCCGTTATAGTTGAATCCCATGGAACGACCGTGAGCTCCCGCATCATGTATTATGAGCAAGTCACCAATGTCGATTTCCGGTAGCTCTCTTTGTACGGCAAACTTGTCGCAGTTTTCGCACAAACTTCCTACAACGTCATACACGCAGTTTTTAGGTGCATTCTCCTTGCCGCTTACCGTAACTTCATGATATGCCCCGTACATGCCTGGACGCATCAAATCTGCCATACTTGCGTCACATCCTATGTACTCGCGGTAGATGTGCTTTTTGTGAATAGCCTTTGTAACAAGCCATCCGTAAGGTCCTGTAATAGGACGACCACACTCAAAGCAGATTGCAAGAGGATCAAGACCTGCTGGAACAATCATGCTGTCGTACAGTTTGCGGATTTCACGTGCTACATATTCAAGGTCTACTTTTTTCTGTCCAGGCTTATAAGGAATTCCTACACCTCCGCCCAAGTCTACGAACTCAATGTTTACACCAACTTTTTTCTGAATTTCAAGAACAAGGTCAAACACAAGATGAGCTGTATCTACAAAAAAGTCAGGATTCAACTCGTTGCTTGCAACCATAGTATGCAAGCCAAAATGCTTTACCCCCTCAGCCTTGCAGATTTTATAAGCTTCAATCATCTGTTCGTGTGTAAGTCCGTATTTAGCTTCTTCAGGCTTTCCGATAATGGCATTTCCGCCTTCCTTCAAAGGGCCTGGATTATAGCGGAAGCAAATGGTATCTGGAAGTTTTCCTCCAAGGGCATTTTTAAGGAATTCTATATGTGTAATGTCATCAAGGTTTATTATGTCACCATGTTCATACGCATAAACATATTCTTCGGCAGGTGTTTCGTTACTGGTAAACATTACTCCCTTGCCAGAAATGCCAGCCTTATCGCACAGGATAAGCTCCGGCAAGCTGGAACAGTCACCACCTACACCCTCGCTTTTAAGGATTTTCAGGATATAAGGATTTGGCAGTGCCTTTACAGCAAAATATTCCCTGAACTCAGGAAAAATACTGAATGCATTTTTAAAATAATGCATGTTGTCTCTTATTCCCTGCTCGTCATAAAGGTAGAACGGAGTAGGATATTTCTTTACAAGCTCCAAAAGCTGCTCGTGTGTTAATGGAAAAGTATTCATGTTTTCCATTATTGCATTTTTATTAACCAGTAGCAATATATTTTCTATAAATATGCAAAAATTAAAAAATATCCCATATTTATGGACGATTTTGTACAGAAAAACTGGGACACATCAGACGGACTTCCCGGCATGACCATTACATCAATCATGATTGTGCTTGAGAAGAAGGTAGAAGACAGAACCAAGGAACTGAAAGTCGCAAATGAAAAGGCCGAAAGTCTTCTTTTGAACATACTGCCAAAAGAAGTCGCGGCAGAACTTACGGAACATCCTGATCGTACTATAGCAAAAAAATATCATAATGCTACAGTGCTTTTTACTGACATAGTAGGCTTTACAAAAATGAGTGGTACAATGACAGCTGAAAATGTAGTTACCATGCTGAACGGACTTGTATCGAAATTCGATGAAAGGGCAAAAATCGAAGGCATCGAAAAAATCAAGACGATAGGCGATGCATATATGGCAGCAACAGGTCTGAGCGAAGAAAACTCTGAAAGAAGCGTAGAAAAAATGCTTCGTTTTGCACAGGGACTTATTGAGGATGTAGAAGAGTTTAACAAAACATGGGAATCAAACATTCAAATTCGCATAGGCATAAATAGCGGAGACCTTGTGGCTGGTGTAATCGGCAAGTCAAAATTCATCTACGACATTTGGGGCGATACAGTAAACGTAGCAAGCCGCATGGAAAGTACCGGAATGCCTATGAAGATTCATGTAAGCGAAGCAACCTATGCGCAGACAAAAAATACTTTCTCATACGGTGACAGTGTTGAAGTAGAAGTAAAGGGAAAAGGAAAGATGACTACTTATTTTATTGGTCAGCGTGCATGATATAGTCTCGATCTACGCTCAGTACACGGCTGTCGACGGTAAGTCTGTCCATAAGCTCTATAAGCTGCTTCTCCGACAGATCCTTCGGAGAAGCAAGGGCGCACATATTAAGCGAGCTGTAATTATATAAAACATTCAGCCCGTAATCAGCGGCAAGGCTTTCAACTTCGGCATCAGACATTTCGTGTTCCAAAGATACAATTACAGTCCTCATGGAATGTTCTGCAACAGGCTGTTCAGATTTTGCTGCGCTTTTGCATCCTGCAAGCAAAAGGCAGCAAACAAATAGAATGCATGCTTTTTTTGCCATAGAAATCATATTCATACACATAACAACAACTTTAATGAAGAAAATGTTACTTTGTACCCATTGTAGACAAAGAAAGCATTATAAACTATTCTTTATTTATTAAGAGGATTAAAATGAACTACGGCTTTTTTGATGATGAAAATAAAGAATATGTAATTACACGCCCTGATACTCCACAGTCGTGGAGCAATTACCTTGGCTCTACGGAATACGGAGCTGTAATAAGCAACAATGCCGGAGGTTACGGCTTTTATAAGTCTGGAGCTCGCGGACGCTTTATGCGGCTTCGTTTTAATGCAGTTCCCATGGATCAGCCCGGACGCTATTTTTACATTAGGGATGAAGAAACAAATGACTATTGGTCTGCATCATGGCAGCCTGTAGGAAAAAAACTTGACCAGTACAAAAGCGAGTGCCGCCACGGTACTGCATACACAAAAATTACGTCATCTTATTCAGGCATTACATCAGAGACGACATATTATGTTCCTCTCGGCCAGACATTCGAATACTGGCGCCTTAAGTTGACAAATACAACAGACCGTGTACGCAAGCTGCGCACATTCAGCTATTGTGAGTTTTCAAACCAGTGGTCAACGGAACAGGATCAAGTAAACCTTCAGTATTCACTTTTCATCACGAAAGGTGAATTTAAGGATAACATCTTAGGCATATCAATTCACGACAACTTTCTTAAGCAGAATCCAGACCAAAAAGTTCAGGTGGGCGGTGACGTTCCTATGAACGAATGGATGACTCTTATTGGAGCAGATACAACAGGTTATGATACTGACAGGACATCTTTTATTGGAACATACGGAAGCTATAAAGAGCCTAAGGTCGTAATTGAAGGAAAATGTACAAATTCAAATGCTTATGGAGATTCAGGCTGCGGAACCTTGCAGGCAGACATAACGCTTAATCCCGGAGAATCAAAAGAAATAATGATAATGCTGGGCATTGGCAGCGCACAAACTTACGGAAAAAAGGCAATATCTGAATTCGGAAGCATTGCAAAAGCAGATGAAGAACTTTTAAAACTTAAGAAGAGCTGGCATTCAAAACTTGACAGCTTTATTGTAAACACACCTGATGCAGACATAAACCACACAATAAACATGTGGGGACTTTACAACTGCATAATCACATTCGCATGGAGCCGGGCAGCGTCTCTCGTCTATAACGGAGAGCGAGACGGTCTGGGATTCCGGGATTCCGTACAGGACATTCTTGGAATATCAGCCGCAATTCCAGAAGAAGCAGAAGGACGCATGATAAGAATGCTTTCTGGACAAGTATCAAACGGTGGTGCAATTCCTGTAATTCGCACAGATCACAATGCAGGGCACGAAAAAGCCCCGAAAGAAGAAGAATACCGTTCTGACGACTGCTTGTGGTTCTTTAATGCCGTACCAGCGTATATTGCCGAAAGTGGAAAATTTGAACTGTACAACAAGGTTGTTCCTTATGCAGACAAGGGTGAAGCCACTGTATACGGGCATTTAAAACAGGCTCTGCTCTTTAACCTTAACCACATGGGAAAGAATGACCTTCCATGCGGACTGCTTGCAGACTGGAACGACTGTCTAAAACTGGGCTATCATGGTGAAAGTCTCTTTGTTGCTTTTCAGTTAAGGCTGGGACTTACTACCTATGCAGACATTTCAGAAAGACTTGGCAAATCCAGTGAAAAAGAATGGGCTTTGGGCATCCGCGACTCATTGGATAAAGCCATACAGAAAAAATGCTGGGACGGCAACTGGTGGATTTGGGCTATAGGAGAAGACGGAACTGTATACGGAACAAAGACTTACGAAGAAGGTCAGGTATACTTTAACACACAGGTATGGTCGGTTCTGTCACAGGCTGCAACACCAGAACAGGCACAAAAATGCATGCAGACCGTAAAAGAAAAGCTTGCAACACCTTATGGTCTCATGCTCTGCATGCCTCCGTTTGAAAAGACAAGCGTAGACGTAATGCGTGCTGTTGTGTTCAATCCTGGAATCAAGGAAAACGCGGGCATATTCAACCACACACAAGGCTGGGGCATAATTGCAGAATGTCTTATGGGCAATGGTAACAGGGCTTATGAATACTGCAAGGCTGCACTTCCTGCGGCCTACAATGACAAGGCAGAAATCAGGCAGAGCGAGCCTTATGTACAGGGACAGACAACATATTCAATATTCAGTCCAAGAGCCGGCAACACAAGGGTATCATGGCTTTCGGGTGCGGCAACCTGGTCATACTACAGCCTTACGCAATATATTCTTGGCATCCGCCCGCAGTATGAAGGAATGATGATAGATCCGTGCATTCCTGACAGCTGGGATGGCTTTACAGTACAAAGGCGTTTCAGAGGCAAGATTCTTAACATCAAGATACAAAATCCTGAGCATAAATGCAGGGGCATTCACTCGATTACCGTAAACGGCAAGAAGATTGAAGGAAACGTTATTCCTACAGAAATGCTTAAAGACACAAACGATGTCATTGCTGTAATAGGTGGGGTGACGGATTCAAACCCATACAAGAAAGAAGCTGTACAAAGGCTTTAAGGTTAAATTTACATGATGGAAATTGAATTAAAGGCTCATGTAGATGACAGGGCTGCCCTTATAGAAGTACTGAATGCAAAGGCTGCTTACACAGGCAGAGTTTTGCGTGATGATGAGTATTACGGAAAATCATCAACAGACACTCATAAAATAAGGATTCGTAAAGAAACTTGTGACGAAAGTGGGTGCTTGCCAGGCGAAACCTTTCTTGTCACATATAAGAGAAAGGAAATCCGTACTGATGCAGATGGAACGGCTGTAGAAGTAAACGATGAAAAGGAATGTTCAGTGTCATCACCAGACGTAATAAAGGCATTTCTTACAGACACAGGGTATTCCATACAGCTAAAAAAACACAAGGACGTAATGTCATGGGAACTCATCATCCCTGCTAAAGAACTTGTTCCAGAGAGGCTTATTGCGACCTTTGAGCTGTGTGCTGTTCCACCACTCGGTAACTTTCTTGAAATAGAAATCCTTTCACCTTATAATGATGAAGTATCTGTCAGCAAAATTCAAAAAAAGCTGGAAGAACTTTTGGAAATGACTGGCATTCCAAAAAGCAAAATAGAAAAACGTTATTACAGCGAAATGCTGAAGGAGTTATAAGTTTATGTTTAACAGAGCTGCATACAAAAACATTGCAAAAAAACAGCTTGCAGGCAGATGGGGCACACCTATTCTTGCAACAATAATAACACTTGCCATTAGTTCTGCACTAAGTGCAACAGTTCCACTCGTTGCATTCTGTGCTCTCTCAGTGCTCTGCATGGCAAATGTCTACTTATACATTACGCTTTCGCATACCAAGGAAAAGCAGCCGCTTTCAAAATTCATTCAGGGATTTTCTTTCTGGCTGAACGGTATTTTAGGCACACTGTGGTTCATTCTGTGGACAACACTTTGGTCATGTCTGTTTTTGATTCCGGGAATCGTAAAGAGCTTGGCCTATTCCCAGATGTTCTTTATCATTGCGGAGTCTCCAGATATGGATGTACGCACTGCAATGAATTTGAGCAAGAAAATAACACAGGGTCACAAGATGGATTTGTTCATAATGGCATTGAGTTTTATTGGATGGCTGATTCTTTCAGGCTTTACATTTGGCATCCTGCTACTGTGGCTCATACCATACATGAACATGGCAGAAATCAATGCATATCACAGCATAAAGCAGCAGGCATTGGACAACGGCATTGTAACAGCAGAAGATTTTAAAACAACACAAAATACTCCATCAGAATCTTCTGGCACAACTACAGGTTCACAGTACAACTGGGATACTTCAAATGCAGAAGATGCAGAACCTGTACAGACTGCAATACAAGATAATTCTGAAAACAAAGAAAATTTATAGGCATAAAAGAAGGTTATTTATATGAAAAATTCAAAACAGCGCACAGGAATCATAGTTTTTGTAATTATTGCAATACTGGCAGTAGCAAGTTTTGTCTTTGAAAGAAAAAAAACTGGCTCGAACATTGACATAAGCATTACAACAGACGGTGAAACAACATCAATAACAAAAAATCCGGCATCTGTTTTTAATAAAGCAAGTAAAACAAAGACACAAAAAAGTACTCAGAACTACATTGCAAAAATATTCATTACAGGTGTAATAACAGAAGCTGGCAACACTTACGACCAGAAATGGTTGCTTTCGACAATAAAAGATTTGAAAGCTGATGACAAGAACAAAGGCATCATTCTTTTCATAAACTCTCCTGGTGGCAGCGTATACGAAACAGATGAAGTATATCTTGAGCTTTTGGATTACAAAAAGACAAAGCCTGTATATGCCTATTTTGCAGGAATGGCTGCAAGCGGTGGCTATTACATGTCCTGTGCAGCAGACTACGTTATGGCAAACAGAAACACTCTTTGCGGATGCATCGGCGTTTTATGCGGACAATTTACAGACCTTACAGGACTTATGGCAAAGTATGGAATAAAATCTGAAACAATACATTCAGGACGCAACAAGAACATGGGCAACTACAATGAACCTGTAACAGATGAGCAGCGTGCAATAATGCAGTCAATTGCAGATGAATGTTATGACCAGTTTACTGACATTGTTGCAGATGCAAGGGGACTTTCTAAAAACAGAACTATAGAACTGTCTGACGGGCGGCTTTATACGGCAAAGCAGGCTCTTGCAAACAAGCTTATTGACGGCATTGGCAGTTGGGAAGAAATAGTAGAAGCAATGAAGCGTAATGAATTTGAAAATGAAAACTACGAAATAAAGGACTATGAATATAAAAAGGATGATTCACTGTATCATCTGTTCATGGGCATGTCAAAACTTCATGCAAAGTCACAGTTGCCGGATGCAATTGAAAAAGTAATTTCATCTGACGTAAAGTATCCTGCATATCTTTACGAAGGAAGTTTTTATAACTAATTGTTTGAATTCAGGGCTATAAGATTTTCTGCAAGCATTGGAAGATTAACGGGTTTTTTAAGGAATTTAGACACGCCAAGTTCAAGGCATTCCTGTTCAAGCCCTTCATCTTCCAGTGCTGTTGTAACAACAATGGCTGGCTTGCCAAAAGAATTTTCTTCGCGAATCGTCTTGCAAATGCGGATGCCGTCAATACCAGGTAAATCCAAGTCAAGTACAACAACATCTGGATGCCGCTCAACCATAAGAGCTCCAGCTTCAAAACCATCAAAAGCTTGAATTATAGCTGTATCTTCCAGTTTTAAAGTCAGATATTTTGCCATCACATCATTCCAGATTCTGTCATCGTCAACAAGAAGAAGTGTATGCTTGCCTTCGGATTTATGACATGCCAGCAAAAGTTCTTCAGGCACATTGATATTCTTTTTTTTCATAAAAGCAACAAGGTCTTCGGGATAAACCCTATACTGACCTCCAGGTGTCTGAAACGCTTTTATATACTTACTCTTTATCCAGTTAATAGCCGTCTGATTTACAACTCCGCAAAATCTGGCAACCTCCATGGCTGAGTAAACTATCGGCTTTTTTGAATTACTGTTTCTGTTCATTCAATACAGACCTTATTTCTTTTATTGAAAATCCGCTACGCTGCAAAGATGCGTATATCTTATCCTCTGATTTTTTTTGCCTAATGCACTTATTCAATGCAATACGACACAATTCATGCTCATCATGAGTAGAAAAAAACTCATCCAAAGCTTTTCTGGCAATCAGCCTGTCAATGCCTCGGCCGGCAAGTTCTGCACTAAGCCTAAGACGGCCTTCGACATGATCTATTGCCCTATTCCTCAGCCATGCCCCTGCAAAGCGGTTATCATCGAGATAATGAACACTTTCCAAATAATCAAGTGCAGGTTCTATGGCATTTTTCTGCAGACCTTTTTTTAAAAGTTTTGAAGTCAATGAATAGCGGCATTGCTCAGCACGTGACAAATATGACATGGCTGCAACTTCTGTACTGTAAATGAGGGCTGCATTTAAAATATCGGCAGTTTCTTCATCAGTAAAAGTTTCATGAATGCAAAGTCGCTCTTCCGGTACAAAAGTCAAATATGTAGTACGCAAAAAAAAGGCAGACCCTGCCTCCGGTGTAATCTCGTACACCCCAGACAAAGTCTGCTTTAATTCCTGAATGATCATCTTCAGGGTAAAAAGATTAACGCTTGCTGAACTGGAATCTTCTACGTGCACCACGCTGACCGTACTTCTTACGCTCAACCATACGTGAATCACGTGTAAGATAACCGTTTGCCTTCAAAGCTGTGTGGCAGTTTGGATCTACCTGTGTCAAAGCACGTGAAATTCCGTGAAGACAAGCTGCAGCCTGTCCGTTAAGACCGCCACCACATACGTTGATAAGAATATCAAACTTATTACCGTTTGAAGTAACCAGCAAAGGCTGATTTACAAGATTTACCTGAGAAGGAGTGCAGAAATAGTCTTTTACATCCTTTCCGTTAACAACAATCTTTCCAGAACCTTCACGCAAGAATACGCGAGCAGTTGCTGTCTTTCTTCTACCTGTACCAATTGCAATGTTTCTAACCACAATAAACTCCTTTTACCTTATACTTCAAGAGGTTTTGGATTCTGTGCTGCATGAGGATGCTCACTGCCAGCATAAATCTTCAAGTTACCGCTAATCTTGCGACCAAGGCGGTTATGTGGAAGCATGCCTTCAATTGTTCTTCTAAGAGGATCTGTAGGATGCTTTGCAAGAAGTTCGTTGAATGAATATTCGCGAAGACCGTGTACATATCCAGTATAGTGACGATACTTCATATCATCAGCCTTGTTTCCTGTAACCTGGATCTTTTCAGCATTGATAATTACAACATAGTCACCGCACTCAGCATTAGGAGTATAAGTAGGCTTGTTCTTTCCGCGAAGTACACTAGCGGCTTTCTGTGCGACACGACCAAGTGTCTGTCCTGAAGCATCGATGATGTACCAGTCGTGCTTAACGTCATTTGGTTTAGCAAAAATCGTCTTCATTGTATATATACCTTTCTATAAAAACATTACATTCTGGATTTTGCATCGAATCCTGAATGCTTGCAAACAATGAGCAGTCGTCTGCAATATATACGGGGTAAAGTATTATAACATTATTAAAAAAACTTAGTCAAGTGTCATTTTTCAGGAGAGGCTTCTTCTGCCTTACGTGCAGCAAGCTCTTCTTTTTTTGCCTCGTTCTTGTCCTTTATGTCTGCAAAGCCAATGAACACAGCAATGAGACCTACAAATGCAGACAGTACAGGAACACAGCCTTTTAAAAAATCAACAACATAAGCCCCCCATGCAAGACCGGACGGAATGCATGCAAAGGCACAGAATGCCATGAGAAGAATACCAATAATCAATGCTACCATGTGTGAAAACTCCGTTTTAACATATTTTTTCTAGAAACTTTGTTCAAAGTTGTTATTGCATTATTCCACAGTTTGCCGTCATGGTCAATAAAACATTAATTCAACCTGCAAATATATTCATCACCCGCAGAGGCATCTGTATTTGTCCAAGTTCCTGATGACCACTCAAGAATCCAATGCATGGCACCGTCCATAGTAGAACTCCAGTACGAAAATGTCGTTGTAAGTGCAAAAGCGGCTCCAGAAGAGGAATATATTCCCATCCATGAATTACGCTGATCATAAATTTGCTGCAACTCATCTTTAGTCGGCATACGGAAATTTTCACTTGCCCAGCTTATCGGCGTTATGCCTGCCGCAGATGTTTCACAGACAGAATAATTTGTAGAAGAATACTGATTATATCCCTGTTTTATCGCATAAAGGGCAGAGCCTATTTTTAGAGCCGCATACACAGATCCTGCAGAAGAATCAATGCTATCATTATAGTCAGAGCGCTTTATATATCCGCCTGTTGAAAGCACAAGGTCACCTGTTGCCATATCAGAAATATCGTATCCAACATTACTCAGCTGAATCTTAAAGAGATTTTCCTCAGGTGTAATGGTTACAGTTTTGGAGCCTGTCCATTTTTTATGATAGCGGTTCAAGACAGTGGCAGTGGCTGTAGCCTCACCAATCGGAATGTCATCAAACGATACAGTAGCCTTGTTAGTTCCATTAGGAACTAAGACAGACTTAGTCTTTGTATATCCGCCAACACCGTCAATTACAACAGAAACTTCATACATATTTGAAGTGCCAATCGCTGCCCTTCCATACGAGACATTAGGTTCTGCGTACGTAATGTCTAAAGAGCGTCCAGAAGTGTTTGAATGAATTGAAATAGAAAGATTTTCTGCAGAAGAATCAGAATCAGACGAATCTGCAACACCACCAGCACAACCAATAAAAAGCACAGCAACAAGAATTAAAGAAGAAAAAAAGATTTTATTGAACATAAGCTCCTCCTTATTATTCTAAAAAAAACAAAACGAAGTCTCAAATATCCAGTGATAATTTCATCTTAGCACAGCATTTAAAATAAAACAATCTTAATCCCAGCTTTTTGAAGAATCTCCTGTAATAGGTATCTGATTTCCAAGATATGTAGGCTTTACATTGAATGCAACGGAAAAAAAAGCTTTTATTCTTGCAAGGAATTCCCTGAATTCCCATACCCGATGTAATCTTTTTGCATACGATACCATTTCCGGAGCTTCAAGAGCAACGGCATCAATTCCCAGCTTGCGTGCAATATACACAGAACGGTATACATGAAACTTTTGCGTAACGATGACGGCATCTTTTACGCAAAAAACATCGCGAGCACGGTACATAGTCTCATAAGTAGAAAAGCCTGCATGATCCATAAAAATCAAACTGCCATCCGTTCCATAGACATTCTGCATGTACAGGCGTATCTGATTGACTTCATCGTAATCTTTTCTGCCATGGTCTCCTGACACAAGAATTCTTTTTGCCTTGCCGGCATCAATACACAGCAAAGAACCTTCTATTCTATCCCTCACGACATGCGAAACTGTATTACTGTAAACTTTAGCACCCGGCAGAATTACAGCATATCTTTCGGGCACAGAGTTTACATCTGCATATACATAAGGCTTTGCATACAAAACCATGTAAATGTTAATGCCTGTACAAAACAAACCGACCACAAAAAACAAAATCAACAGAGTGATTAGAATACATTTCCTAAATTTCACAAAACAATCTCTCAGCCATTTAAATTATCAGATATAGTTTTAAGGTTTTCGGAAGCTTTTGAGATATTCTCCGTGGCAGTCGTAAAATTTTCAACTCCTGCCGCAATCTGTTTTAGGGTAATAAGAATCTGTTCACTTGCCATAGCCTGCTGCTGGATTATTGTAGTTATGTCCCCTGCACTGCCAGCTGTTATTTCAGAAGCATTCTTGATGCTTGCAAAACGTTCTTCAAGACTCTTTGCATTTTCACAGCCCTTGTTAATCTTTTCAGTTCCGTTTTCACTTGCCAGAATCAGGCTGTCAGATGACTGAAGGATTTCGTTTATCTTGTCCTTAATTTCTTTAGTGCCATCAATAATTCCATCAGCCAGACGACGTATTTCCGTTGCGACTATATGGAAGTTCTTTCCTGCTTCACCTGCACTGCTTGCTTCAAGCTCTGCATTGAATGCAATGATTTTTGCCTGATCTGCAACAGAAGTTATGAGCGTAACGATGTCCCAAATGTTATCAATCTTTTCACTAAGATTCTTTATGCCGTCAATAGTGTTCTGATTGGCCTCGGCAATATCATGAAGCTGCTGAACATTAATTTCAAGATACTGAACGCCTTCACTTACGTCATCAGAGGTCTTTCCTGCAACCTTCGATACGTCTTTTATCTTTATGGCAATGTTTTCAGACAGTGCATTGTTGTCTTCCATAGTGGCAACAATTTCTTTTACAGCCGCACTCTGATCCTGACTTGTTGCGGCATTTTCTTTTGCTGCTACAGAAAGGCTCTGAGTTTCCTCAACAAGTGCAGAACTAGCCTTCTCCGCCTTAATACGCATTTTTTTAATTATAATGGCAGTAATTACCATGATAAATATAAAAAGTGTCAGAAAGCAACTGACAAGAATAGCATACAACATTTTCTGATAGCGGTTCACCTCATTCAGTTCCTTGCCAAGAACATAAATCCAGCCCGTAACAGGCATTTTGGACGAAATGAACACATAATCTTTGCCGTCAATTCTGCCATATACAAAGTCTCCATGATTTTCAAGCAGCTTGGTTCCGATTTCTTTATAGGCACCGTTTGATACAGTCAAAATGTTTTCGTCAGGAGAAAAGGAGTCGTGCATAAAAAAATTGCCGTCAGGAGAAAGGATGAATGACTGATCTGTTTCAGAAGTTTTGACATTACCTAGCAGCTGAAGGATATCCGTCAAAGGAAAATCAAAAGCAACAACACCTTCAAGCTTGTTCTTTTTATATACAGCCTGAGAAAAGGTTACAACAAGATCATGTGTAGAGGCATCTACGTAAACATCTGAAAAAAACATTTCTCCTTTCTTTTCTACAGCACCCTTATACCATCCGCGGCTTGTAGGATCAAAGTCTTCCGGGATAATAAGCCTGTCGGTCTTGTACATTGTCTTATCAGTACGGCATCCGTAAAAACCCGAAAAACGGGGATAAGCCTCTGACATATTTACAAATATTTCATTCGTATCAGAATAGCGTCTATAATATCCGTCTTTAAAAACCCATGCGATGGCTTCAGTCATCATCATCGGAGCCTGCAGAACATTCTCCAGCTCCAAGACACATTTCTGTGCATGAGCCTTCATGAACTCAGAAGTCTGATTTTTAGAAGTTCCTCCAACAACAGAGGTTACAAGAACAGTCGTAATAATGAAAAGTACGGCAACCGGAGTTCCTATTAAAACAAGTGATTTTTTTACGAAATCCATATTATCTCCCAAAACTTCTTTTCTATATCTAATGTTCGGCAGTTTTTTTCTATGGTAGCACTGCAATTGTAATAAAATTATTGTTGTGATAAACTAACTGCATGAGTAAAGAAAACATACCGTTACGCAAAGACGTCCCTGCAAAAGACAAATGGGATCTTTCATTAATTTATAAATCAGATGAAGAATGGGAAGCAGACTTAAAAAAACTGCCAGAGCTAACAAATGCATTATGTGAACTTAAAGGCAAGCTTTCGGAAAGCGCACAGAATCTTCTTGCAGTACTAAAGGCAGACGAAGCTTTGAGCCGCACCATGGAAAATGTCTTTCACTATGCAAACCTTATGCATGAGGCAGATCAGAGTGACAGCACTTCCCAGGACAAAGTAAACAGAGCAATGATGGCATACACGCAAACTACAGCACAGATTAGTTTTTACATGCCAGAATTGCTTTCAATTCCAGATGAAAAAATAAATTCATGGATTGAATCAAAAGAGTTTGATGATTATCGCATTTACATAAAGAAAATTCTGCACAGAAAGCCTTACACCCTTTCCGAAAAAGAAGAGCGCATTCTTGCGCTTCAGTCGGAATCAGGGCAGACTGCAAGCAACACATTTTCGCTCCTGTCAGATGTAGACTTGAATTTCGGAACCGTAACCGTAGACGGCAAAGACTTGCCCCTTACACACAGCACATGGTCAACATTCATGGAAAACCCGGACAGAAAAGTCCGCAAAGAAGCTTACGAAAAATTTTACAATACTTTTGATGCACATGCAAACACACTTGCATCCCTGTATGCAGGTTCTGTGGCAAATGACATTTTCACTTCACGGGCAAGAGGCTATAAATCGTCACTTGAAGCAGCTCTTTACGGCGACAAAGTTCCTGCAAGCGTATACCGGAACCTTGTCAATACAGTACATGAAAACCTTGAACCCCTGCACAGATTCTATGCACTGCGCAAAAAGGTTCTGGGCGTAGAAGAACTGCGGCATTATGATGTATATGTACCGCTTGTAAAATCAGTAAAAACCCACACAACTTATGAAGAATCCGTTGAGATAATAAGAAATGCCCTTGCAGTCCTTGGAACAGAATACACTGACACATTATGCAACGGTCTTTTAAACGGATGGGCAGACCGCTATGAAAACAAAGGCAAGCATTCAGGTGCATTTTCTTCCGGTGCATACAAAGGCTATCCATATATTCTGCTTAACTACAAGGATGATTCCATCCGCGATGTATACACAATGGCTCATGAAGGAGGACATTCAATGCATTCCTGGTACAGCGTCCGAAACAACCCGTACATGAGCTATGAATACACAATCTTTGAGGCAGAAGTTGCATCTACATTCAATGAAGAGCTTGTTTTTGAATATATGCTCAAAAATGCAAAGGAAAAGGGAGACAAAGCCCTTACGACATACCTGCTTTCAATGAGGGCATCAGACATTCTTGCCACCCTGCACCGCCAGACCATGTTTGCAGAATTTGAGCTTATTGCTCATGAAAATGCAGAAAAGGGAATACCGTTAACGACAGACAGCCTGCGTGAAATTTACAGGAAGCTGCTGGAACAATACTTTGGAAGCGAAATGCATTTTGAAAAGACCAGTGACCTTGAAGGCTTACGCATTCCTCATTTTTACAATGCTTTCTATGTGTACAAGTATGCGACAGGAATTTCCGCTTCACTTGCACTTGCAAAGCGTGTAACAACTGGCGGCAAACAGGAGCTGAACGACTACTTTACATTCCTGAAAAGCGGCGGTTCACGCTATCCTATAGAAAGCCTTAAAGTTGCAGGAGTAGACATGGAACAGACAGAACCTGTTTTGTCGGCACTGAATACATTCAAAACTCTAGTTGACCAGCTCGAAAAGGAGCTTGCATAAAAATTCTTTATGAATTTAATGAATTTGCATAAAAAGCCCTTGAATTTACTTGTATTTTTCAAGTAAAATTATCGCATGTTTCGGCATCTCCGAAGCAAAGGATGGTGAATTAATAATGGCAACAATCGTTGTAGACGATTCTGAGAACCTTGAAAGAGCAATCAAACGTTTTAAGCGTATGGTTGAAAAAGAAGGTATTGTTCGCGAATTCAAAAAGCGTGAGTACTTTGTAAAGCCTTCTACAACTCTTCACCAGAAGAAAACAACTTTGGAGCGCAAGCTTTTGAACAAAAAGCGCAAACCTGAGAAAAAGGATTACTAATTCTAGAGATTATTAATCTTGTTGCATCCCGATTTTCATCGGGATGTTTTTTTTATATTTTTCCACCCCAAGGAATGTCAAAAGCCCTGCACAACGAGGCATATTCCTTTTCATCAGCAGAAGAACGGCATTCTGTAACAAAAAAGCTTTTATCTGGAGGCAAAAAGAGAGGAAGTTTTGTTTCATGTTCCAAAGAAGATTCCTGATTCTGTATCTTTATTGCCTGATTTGCAACTCCTTCCCTGCTGTCCACAATCATAACGCTGTTTCCTGCAACTTCGGCAATGTCTTTTGCCATGTGAGTAAAATGAGTGCATCCCAAAATGATTGTATCGCATCCATTTGACAGAAAATAATCGACAGAAGGCTGTACGGCAGCCAGCCGATCTTCTTTTGAAGCAGTAAAAAGGGAATGTTCAATAAATGAAATCAAATCAGGATCCCCTCTGTTAAATACCTGGCAGTCAGAAGCATAATCTTTTACAAGCCTTTCACAGTAAGGATGCCTTACCGTGGCATTAGTGGCAAGGAGGCCAATCTTTCTGTTTTTTGATTTACGCGCAGCAAGGCGGATTGCAGGCACTGTGCCCACAATGGGCAGTTCAGGAAAAATAGAGCGTAAATCATCCAAAGCTGTAACACTGATTGTATTGCAGGCAATAATCAGCACACGAGGATTCCATAAGGTTATGATTTTTCGAATCGAAGAAGCAGCACATTCAGTTACTTCTGCGGCAGATTTCTGACCATAGGGAAAATGAGCCGTATCTCCCAAATATACACAGCGGACGGATGGAAGCTTTCCTTTTAATTCCTTCATATAAGGAATGCCGCCCGTTCCGCTGTCCAAAAAAGCGAAATCAATAGAATTTTTCATATATTAAACAACGCATCAAGATTTTTTGGTAAAGTCTTTGGTGAAAAATGAGTCTTGACCTTAAAACTGTCACAAAAATTTGAGCGCTCCTTATCTTTTACAAGCTCCTCAATAGTCTCATGGCAATCATAATGACTTCCCGGAGAATAAAAGGAACAGTTTCTGCACGAATGTAAATCCGCATGACAGACAGGACATTCAGACTCCCTATATATGGGCGAAGTCAAAGTTATATCAGAACCACACTTCCAACACATGAAAAATATTCTAGCCATTTGACTAAATGTTTTCAATAGCGTAAAGTATCTATATGTACTTATTCAATCCCTGTCAGCATCCCGGATGCAAAAAAATGGCTGTCTCAAAATTTGATGAAAACGGCAATATTGCAGAAGGTCCAGGTTATTGTCTGGAACATCATCCCGATCAGGCAGGAATAAAACAGCAGACAATAGAATTTGTTAGGACACATGACAAGATAATTGGATTGAATATGCAGGGATCCATTATAGACGGAATTGACATTTCTGGCAAAAAATTCATTGGATGCAATTTTCAGAATTCCCTGTTTTCTAACATTCATGCAGAAAATGTAGTCATCAGAATGTGCATACATGATTTTTCTACATTTACAGACTGTTACTTTAACAACAGCAACATACAGTTTTCTTCGTATGCAGGATGCAGATTCGGACATGTAATCTTTACAGGCAGTGACTTGATTCACAATAATTTTAACGGCATCATGGCTTACCAGTGCAGTTTTGACGACAGTGACCTGTATAACACTCGTTTTATCAAATCAATTCTTATGAATGCCTCTATGAAAAACTGCAATCTTAAAAAGACTGTATTTTATGAATCCAGCCGAGACGGCATGTCATTTAAAATGTCAAACACAAAAGAAGCTCTTGTTGACCGTACAAAAGGGGGCCTTATGGGAGACTTTCAGGAACAGTTTGCCTACGATGATGAGGAGCAGAACGAATTATGAAAATCTACTTCCATCTTACTATAGAAGAATTTACAAACAGCTATCTTATTGTGAATGATGATCCTAATGTAAAGGAAGCACTTCTGATTGATCCTGCAAAAATTACAACACAAATGATAAAGCAGATAGAAGAAGGCGGTTACAATCTTACAGCAGTCCTTATAACACACAACCACACAAGTCATGTAAAGGGGCTTAGCACGCTCAATAAGATTTATTCTCCAATAATATATGCAGCAGACTACGGATTGTGCTCTTCAAACGCCTGTGTTCTGAAAGGTGACGGAATAATAATGCCGGCAGGGCTTAAAGTCGAGTACATGGCAGTTCCCGGTCACACAGCAGACAGCCTTGTCTTCAAAATAGGAAACGTTCTCTTTACAGGAGATGCGATTACATCGGGCATTATCGGAGAAACATCAAGTAAATACTCAAAAAGAATGCTCGTCAGTAAAATAAAGGAAAAAATCTTTTCACAGACAGATGAAACTGTCATCATGCCGGGACACGGACCGCCAACCACAGTTGGAGCAGAAAAGGTTTTTAATCTCGATATGAACGAGAGATTAAATGCACACGGCCGGCTGCGAAGCCGAAGTTATTAAAGGCATAGTCATTAAGTTCTTTGCCTGCTGCAACAAATTCAGAGGCCTGAGTGTCCCTAATATAGGCAGCAAGCTCAGGTTCAAACTGATTGACAGAGTTGCGTTTCGCAAGGGAGACAAAATAATCTCCAATAGCCGAAAACCTTTGTTGCATTATATATGCCATAAATTCATTGCGCATCAAATAATCATCATTTCGATCATAATTGAGTCCATTCTGTGTTTCCCAAAAAGTCTTAATGAATTCAAGACTCGTATCATCAAAGGCATTGTAAATCAGAGAAACTTTATGGCGAAAAGATTCATTAGTAAAGAAAATTCCATGCCAGCTCTCATGTGCCAGAAACTGCCAGCGTAAGTTTTCAGGTGACTGACGCGAAATAGAAATTACAGCCCCCTTACCTTCGGAGTAAGCACCATCTTTTTCTTCTATAATAACATTGTTTTTTACAAGTATGTCCCTGAGCAGCAGCTCACGCGGTTTTAGCTGAAAGTCCTGTAAAGATGCCGTAGTAAAAAACTCTGCTAAATCCTTAGCCTTATAATCATGCGCATTATATCCGTGATGCGTGGCAATAAAATCGTCGCTAACAAGAGTTCCACGATATCCGGCTTTTTCAACAAAATAGGCAAGACGGGTAAGAAAATCATTCTGTACTTCATAATCTGCAAAATCAAAGAACAGCACATTAGGAATTTCTTCCCATTCAAATAATTCATAATCTTGAGTACGCCATTTCTGTTGTGGCCATTTGACAATTAATCCCAAGTCTGTAACTAAAGGATAATATACTCTTCCTTTGTTATCTGCATTCAGTTTTTTTTCATTACCTGAAAGCATTACCGAAATAATTTCTGCCGGTTCTGCAAATTCAAGCATATCGTAGTCGGATTTTAATCCTGCAAGCTGCAGTGTAAATGAATTCTGTGAATATGAGCGTCTGACAGAAAATTTTTCTTTTCCGTAATAAATGGTAAGAGTTTCCTGATTGTTAAGAGTCCCTATTGTCTTTGCAGGTTTTAGCTTGACAATTACTTTTGGCATAGGAAAATTCTTATCAGAAGGAAAGAGAACAGCTCCTTCAGCAGTATCAAATTTTTTAGCAGAAACATTAGATATATCGCCACCATTAACGCCGAACGCATATAATTCAATTGAAGAACTTCTGTCCCATCCTATTTTCATGTCAACAATACGTATTTCTGCAAGTTCATACGGAAGTGTCCCGTGTACAAAAAAGCCTGAAGGAACATTATTTGCATCGCAAATACAAATTGAAACAGAAACGGCATCTTTTCCACGATGAACCAGCTGGGCAAAATCGCCTTTTACGATATTATTTCCCACTGAAAGCTTGCCATCAGTATCATACAGAAAACCAAACTCAAAGGGCTTTTCATTTTTTAAATTTTCATGCTTGCCAAGTATTTTAAAAGTTGCCTGAACGGCAGCTCCACTATTTTTCTGAATTCTGTTCATTAAATGAGTACGCTGATTATTCGTAAACTGATAATACAGTGAAGAATTTTTATATGGACTCGTGACACGAGCTTTTGCGGCCTGAGAATTTAATGCAATGAAACTCTCTCCGTTCATTCCAAGTACAGTACCAGAAACTGACATTCTAGCAAATGTTACATATATGATAATACCTGTCGCTGCAAGTAAAAAAGTAAGAAAAGAAGCCTTAACCAATTTATGAGTCATACAGGCATACTACACTTTTTTTTTGATTTATTCTACACTAATAAAATGACTGCATATATACCGCATAAAGACATACTTCTAAAGCTTTCACAGATGCAGAAGAATATCATTTTCACCTATAACAGAAAAAAAACTCCTTTGGAATTTCTTTTTCCACAATACCCTCTTTTTGCTTTTACACCTGAACCTGAAAATATAGTAAATAAAAAACTTGAAAGCTGTAGCATTCTTGCACCAAAACTTGAAGATTGCCAGCTGTATTTTCCTTTCGTACTAAAATATGCAGACGGCTCGCATGACAATCTGCAAATAGTTTTTGCTACCAGTAAACAGCCAATAAAAAAAGCGCCTGAAATTAATTCAGACGCTTTTCCTTTGCAGCTGCGTGTATTCAGAAAAGCACGTGCAGTTCTAGAATGTAACAGCTGGCAGATTTTTGATGACAAATGGGTCAAAGTTTAAAAAGGCTATTTCATTATCTTTGAGCCACGATCCATTGCTGTCAAACCTGATTTCAACAATTCCATGATGCCATAAGGTTCAAGCAGGCGGATGAGGGAAGAGATTTTATCTTCGCTACCTGTAGCTTCAACAATAAGGGATTCCTCCGCAACATCAACAATGTGTGCCCTGAATATATTACAAGTTTCAATAATGACAGCACGGTTAGGACCGTCTGCTTTTACCTTTATCAAGGCCATTTCACGCTGAGTTGTAGTTGACGGATTGCAATGCTCAATAGAAATTACTTCTACCAGCTTAGAAAGCTGCTTTTCAATCTGCTCAAGGATATATTCATCACCACGAACAACAATTGTCATTCTTGAGCGTTCTGGATCTGCTGTCTCACATACAGTAAGAGAGTCAATATTGTATCCGCGGCGGCTAAAAAGTCCTGAAACACGGCTCAATACACCTGCATGGTTTTCTACAAGAACAGACAAAACATACTTTTCTTCCATAAATTCGTTTCCTCCCTTAATTAATGACGGTCTTCATGATAAATGCCCAAAAGACGTACATCTTCGGTATTATCCTTCAACTCATCGGTCACTTTATGAACATACTCAATAATATCATCATGCCCCGCACAAGGAATTCCAGAAAGTTCTGCATCCGCATAGAACCAGTAGTTCCACGGCTGACCTTCCAGAGGTCTTGATTCAAGACGTGTAAGATTTATCTTATAATTTTCAAACACACCAAGCGTTCTATACAAAGCACCAGGTTCATTCTTTGTCTTAATGATAAAGCTTGCCATATTAGGCTTAATGTTAAGTTCTTTTGATTTTGTGCCTGCAATTGCCGTAGACTGAATTACAACAAAGCGAGTAAAGTTGCTTGGGTCATTTTCAATGTCTTCTGCAAGAATATCAAGATTATACAAAGAAGCATTTACAGTACTAGCAATGGCAGCGTTAGACTTGTCACCGGCTTTACTTACAGCTTCGGCAGCCGTTGCCGTAGAAACAGAATCAATCTGAGCCCATTCTTTGTATTTATCTAAGAATTTCTTACACTGACCGAATCCCTGAGGATGTGAATATACAGTCTTTACATCATCTAGAGTTGCACCCTTTACACCAAGAAGCGAATGCCGGATATTCAAGGTAACAGCACCAACAATGGTAACATCCTCAAAGCGGCTGAAATTGTCATAGTTCTGGTACACAGAACCTGCAAGACTGTTTTCAATAGGAACCATACCGTAGTCAACCTTGCAGTCCGTAACACTCTGGAAAATTTCGCTAAAAGAATCAACAGCAACTGCTTCAACATCGGCAGCATCAAAATATCTGCTTATAGCCTGCTCTGCATACGCACCGCGCTTTCCACTATAAGCACAAACAACCTTCTCGCGTTTTTCCTCGCGGATATGAGCAACGGCTTTGCCCATTACAGGAGCAAGAGCTTCTATATCATGCATCATCTTATCAAACTGAGCAGGCATCATTGAAGAAGCACCATCAACCAAAGCCTTTTCAGGATGGCTGTGTACTTCAAGCATCAATCCGTCTGCACCAGATGCAATTGCCGCAAGTCCCATGGAACTTACGCTGTCACGAACAGAAAGAGAATGACTTGGGTCTACAATAATCGGAAGATGTGTAAGAGCCCTAAGCATCGGCACAGCCGACAAATCTAAGGTATTACGCGTAGAAGGCTCAAAAGTCCTTATTCCACGTTCACAAAGAATAACATTATCAGTACCAGATGAAAGCAGATATTCTGCCGACATAAGCAATTCTTCAAGAGTTGCAGAATGGCTTCGGCGCAAAATAACAGGCTTTCCTGTAGCACCAACTTTTTTAAGCAGATTAAAATCCTGCATGTTGCGTGCACCAATCTGGTACACATCAACATAATCCTGCATTACAGGAATAAGTTCAGGAGAAAGAATTTCCGTTACAATCGGAAGACCATACTTGTCACCAGCTTCTTTTAGATATTTCAAAGCCTGCTCGCCAAGCCCCTGAAATTTATAAGGAGAAGAATTAGGCTCGTAAGCACCGCCTCTAAGCATGACAGCACCGCTTGCAGCAACAGCCGCAGCAGTTTCCATAATCTGCTCACGGCTTTCTACAGCACGGGGACCAGCAATTGCAACAACCCTGTTTCCCCCTATGCGGATTTTCTGTCCACGTCTGTTAGGCACTTCTACAACAGTATCTTCTCTTTTAAACTCACGGCTTGCAAGCTTATACGGTTTACTGATAGGAATTACGGCATAAACACCAGGAAGAGCTTCTACCTCGACCTTGTCAACAGAATGCCTGCCGACAGCGGCAATAACAGTATCTTCTTCACCGACAATCTCGTTCACTTTAAAATTTTTCTGAACAAGAAAGTCGCGTATGCCATTCTTCTGATTTTCAGAAATATCTTTCTTAAGAACTACAACCAATTAGAACCTTCCTATTTTAGAAACTGGACATATTCCAGCTTACAGTGCGCAGAATGTCGCCGAATACACCAGCAGCAGTAACACCAGCACCAGCACCATAACCGCGAACAGTCAAAGGAATTGGTGTGTAACGTGCTGTTGTAAATACAAAGGCATTTTCTCCACCGCGTACACCGTACAAAGGATCCTCAGGTCCTACTTCAAGCATACCTACGCTGACTTTTCCATCTTTGATGCTTGCTCCCATGCGGAGTACTTTATTCTCTTTTTTAAGAGCTGCCATTTTCTTATCAAAATAATCATCAAGTTCAGGCAGTTTCTTAAGGAATTCTTCTGTAGAACCTTCAAGACTGAATCCTTCTGGGAAGATAGAATTCATCTGAATGTCTTCAATTTCTATATCCATTCCAGCTTCACGGGCAATAATCAAAGCCTTACGAGCAACGTCTGTTCCCTTAAGGTCATCGCGAGGATCAGGCTCTGTATAGCGAAGTTCCTTTGCCTGAAGAACAGCTTCACTAAACTTAGCTCCTTCATCAAGACGTCCAAAAATATAGCTGAGGGAACCAGACATAATTCCATTAAATGCTGTAAGGCGGTCTCCTGACTTAAACAAGTTTTGAAGAGTATCAATAATAGGAAGACCTGCACCAACGTTTGTTTCATAAAGGAAACGCACATGCATTTCATTTGCAGTCTCACGCAACTTGCGGTAAAAATCCATGCTCATAGAGTTTGCACGCTTGTTAGGAGTTGCAATGTTCATGCCTGCCTTAAGAATGTCTATATACCGTTCTGGCAAATCGTAGCTTGCAGTACAGTCAACAAATATAGGATTAAGAGGCTTTGTATCGCGGACAAAATCAAGAATGCGGTCAAGATCTGTCTTTTCACCTGATTTCTTAACCTGTTCACGCCAGTCTTTCAAGTCAATTCCATGGGAATTGAAAATCATGCCATCAATGTTTGCAATTGCCATTACACGGATATCAATTCCCTGTGCAAGAAGAGATTTCTGCTGCTCACAAATCTGGTCAATCATAGTTCCGCCAATAGTTCCTGCACCAAATGCATAAACCTGAATTGTCTGAACTGTATTAAAGAAGAATTTATGAACAATGCGTACAGCAGTATCACCATCAGCAGCATTAATTACAGCAGAAATTGAGCGCTCGCCAGCTCCCTGTGCAATAGCCATAATGTTAATGTCTCGTGAGGCAATGGCATTAAAGAACGTACCGGCAACACCACGCTTTTCCTTCATGGCATCGCCAATAATTGAAACAATGGCACAATCAGGGCGTACATCAATCTGATTTACAAGTTTGCCTGCAATTTCAAGAGCAAATTCATTTTTAAGAACATCCTGTACTCGGTTTGCAAATTCCTTGCGTACACAGAATGAAAGTGTATATTCAGAAGAAGACTGAGTAATAAGCAGAATGGAAATGCCGGCATTACTTACAGCAGAAAAAATGCGTGTAGCCATGCCTTTGCGTCCCTTCATGCCAGAACCGCTTACAGAAACCATTGCACAGTCTTTAAGACAGCTTATGCCACGTACAGGACCAGCTTTCTTTTCGCTTTCAAAAGGTCCTTTACCAATGCGTGTTCCTCTGGCAGAAGGATTGTGACTGTTCAAGCTCCAGGCTTCAATATTTTTTGCAGCAAGAGGAGCAAGTGTTTTTGGATGCAGAACTTTACTTCCAAAGAAAGAAAGTTCCATGGCTTCTTCATAGCTCATGTCTTGAACAAGAACTGCATCTTTTACAATGCGAGGGTCTGCGGAATAGATTCCGTCAACATCTGTCCAAAACTCTACTTTTTTGGAACCAAGGGAAGCACCTACTACAGCAGCAGAAAAGTCACTACCATTGCGTCCGAGCAAGCCCATTACCGGTTTTGCACCAGTACCACCAATCCAAGAGCAAATAAACCCTGGGAACAAAAGAATCTGTGCCTGATTTCCATCCCTGTACGGAGCAAAAGCTTCTGCACAGCGAGAATAATCAGGGTCACCTTCTTTCTGAGAACCTGTCGTATAAATGAATTTACGAGAATCAAGGAGAAGGACACTCTGTTTTTTGGCAGAAAGTACAGCTTCTACAATAGGAGCACACATCAGTTCGCCCATTCCCATTATGCGGCAATGAACGCTTTTAGGACATTCTCCGAAGGAAACAAGACCAGAAAGCAGCTTTTCAAGCTCTTTTAAAATTCCGTCTATTTTTGCAACAACACTTTCTTTGTCAAATTCAGCAACAGATGCCTTTATTTCAGAACAAATGTCAGAATGTATATTCTTAATCTGTGTTACATAATTTTCAGCAGAACCGCCAGCAACACACCCGTCAATGGCTTCCTGCAGCTTGTTTGAAACTCCAGCCACTGCGCTGACGACAACTGAAATGCGGTCTGTAGATGCACGACCAATCATAATATCAACGCTGTTCAGAATGCGACGGGCAGAACCCATACTTGTTCCACCAAATTTAAGTGTAATCATATACATCCTCTTATACTAATTTTTATTCAGATAAAATAATGAGACAGTATAGCAGTTTCAATAAATTATAGCAACTGTGCATGTATACTTAACAAGCTTAAGTAAAACTCAACTAAATTTCAGCAAAACAGAATCATGGGCTTCTATATTCATGCTCAAAAGACTATCTCCTGCAAGAGGGAACATGTCAGACTTTTCCCACAGATTGCGTACCTGATAGGTATTCTGAGCCTGAATTCCTTTAATTTCCGACAGCCGTACAGTTACATCATAATCTTCATCAGACAGATTAAACAATGCAACATATATCTGCATACCAGAAGCCGGGCATCCTCCGCCGTAACTTGCCCACACGCACTGATCTTCATTTCTCATCACCTGAAATGCATCCCGCGCAAAACGCTGCACCCAAAGAACCTCTCGATTCGTAAGCAGTTTTTTAGTATTTTCATCCAGTTGCGGCAAATCAGTACCAATCATTAACGGACTTCTGAAAATGCACCACAAAGTCATCATTGTACGCTGTTCTGCAGGAGTAAAACGAGTCATCCACGAGCCTTTGCCCCAGCCTTCACCAAGCTTTCCTAAAGGGAGCATGTCGCAGTCAGGCCAGTTTCCGCCACCAACATGCTTCTGCCACACCTCACAGCGTTCAAACATAGCCTTGAGCAATGTCCAGTCATCCCAAAAATCATCAGTAATGCGCCACATGTTTGCATATTTTTCCAAGTGCCAAGCCTTTTCAATAACAGCAGGTCCTGGGCTAAGGCTAAGAACCATCTGTCTACCGCATCTTTCAATGGCGCGCGCTATCATTTCAATTTCTTTTTCTGCAGAATAGGGATTAGACGGATACATGTTTGTATTGCAGATGTCATCAACTTTTACAAAATCTACACCCCACTGGGCATAAAGTGCAAATACACTATCGTAATATTCCTGAGCACCTTTTTTTGTATAGTCAACGCCATACATGTCACCATTCCAGCGGCTTATGCTGAAAGGATTGGCTATCTGGTCTGCAGTTACATCCGTGCCAAAAATCTTTGTGTGATTATGGGCACATATCCTCGGGATGCCCCTCATTATATGAATGCCGAATTTAAGCCCCAGACTGTGAATATAGTCTGCAATAGGCGCAAACCCATTGCCGTCTTTACTTGAAGGAAAACGATTTGGAGCAGGAATCTGCCTTGAATATTCATCTATGCAAAAATGACTGAACGGAATGTACTGTACATTATCAGCATTCAGTTTTCCGGCATCAGGGTCTGACCACTGGATGTCAACGACAATGTAATTCCAGCCATATTCTTTTAAATTCTGTGCCATGTATTCTGCATTGGCACGAACCTGCTTTTCATTTACAGTTGTATTGTAATAATCGTAAGAATTCCAGCCCATAGGAGGCTGAGGGGCAACATTATTTTTTGAATACATATCACTAACAGGGTATAATAAAAAAAGCACTGTAGCAAGAACCACAGTGCCTTGTATCTTAAAAATTATTCCATTGTACCTTCTACATACTTAAAGCGAGTTCTGTAGTCAAGGTCTGTCCAATCAGGATCAATATTTACGTCCAAATCAGCAGTCAGTTCTACAGGCTTTGTAAAGGTGTAGTAACGGCGTGCGCCAGGACATCTGAAAGAAACAGAAGCTCCTGTAGCCTGCATGTTTACTTTAAAGCTTTCAATATTATCATCAGTAAATGTATATACATGCTGACCTGTACTTGCTATGTACAAATCAATCTGATTTGCACTGAATGTCCATTTAGCATCGTAGCGTTCATCTATCCAGGAACCACGGATAGAACCGACATCAAATGCAAAAGCTCCTGCAATGCCTACACAGGCAGCTAATGCCAAAGCGAAAATCTTCTTCATTATTCACTCCTTTATCAAAAAAGATTACAAGATTAATTATAAATCCAATCTTAAAAATGTAAAGTGGAATTTAAAAAACTTACTATTTGTGCAAAATCACTAGTTAAAAACCTTACTATTTGTGCAAAATTACAATTTACAAACCTTAATATTTGTGCATATAATTCATTATGCTGTTTAAAAGAAAGATATACAGTCGTTTTTTAGATTGGAAAGAACAATGGGCTTCTTCCCGTGCATTGCTTGTTCAAGGAGCAAGGCGAATAGGAAAGTCTACAATTGTAGAGGAATTTGCAAAAAAACAATATTCATCATATATTCTCATAAACTTTCAGACAGATTTGAACAAAGTTAAATCTCTTTTTGACGACATTACTGATTTAGATTCTTTTTTTCGTTCTCTTTCTCTAATTTATGGCAAAAAACTCATTCCGCATGAAAGCCTTATAATTTTTGATGAAGTACAGTTATTTCCTGTTGCCCGTCAGTCAATAAAGCAACTTGTCGCAGATGGACGATTTCATTATATGGAAACAGGATCTCTGATAACATTAAGGCAAAATGTTGAAAAAATCCTTCTTCCAAGCGAAGAAAAAACTATAGATATGTTCCCAATGGATTTTGAAGAATTTTTATGGGCAATGGGTGATGAAGTTACCATAGAAATGATTCGGGAAAATTTTACTGCAAAAAAGCCTTTGGGAGATGCAGTTCATAGAAAAATCATAAAAGATTTCCGCTTGTATATGTCTGTAGGAGGAATGCCACAGGCAATAGAGGAACTTTTAAAATCAAACGACTATTCCAGAGTTGATGAAATAAAACGTGACATTCTTTTACTTTATCATAATGACTTAAAAAAACTTGATTCGAGTTACAATCTTTCGACTTCGCTCATTTTAGATGCCCTTCCTTCTGAGCTTTCTTCTCATTCAAGGCTTTTCAAGGCAACTGCTCTTGGAAAGAATTCTCGAGTTTCACGCAATTACAGTTCTTTTGAAGCTATAAAAGACTCCATGATTGTAAACATTGCAAACAACTGTAGTGATCCTAATTTTGCTTTTTCACTCAACAAAGACATTTCGACTCAGAAAATCTTTATGGGCGATACAGGACTTTTGATTACACAGATATTTATGAATTCAAAACTGCCAATTGAAGAGTCTATTTACAGACAGCTTATCGTAGATAAAATCAGTTTAAATCTTGGAATGGTTTTTGAAAATGTTGTTGCTCAAATTTTACGTTCCAAAGGTTACGATTTGTACTTTCATAATTTTAATCATCATGAAATTGACTTTATGCTTTCAAAAGGCAAAAAAATTATTCCTGTGGAAGTAAAATCTTCGACATATAAAAATCATCGCTCGCTTGATTTGTTCTGTCAAAAATATTCACAGCAGACAGGCGAAAAATATGTCATTTATTCAAAGGATTTGAGTGTTGAAGATGGAGTAACTTTTATTCCGTTTTACATGGCTCTTTTTTTGTAATATTCAGCTTAATGCAAAAAGCTCCTGCAACGGTTTATGCCATTGCGAGGGCTTTTTTTTGAAAACTTGATATTATCACTAAAAAAATGTCAGACAGCTTCCAGCAACAGATTACGCAGCTGATCTTTATTCAGCGTCTGGCTGGAATAGTCGCCCAAGGTTTCAACCTCAGAATAAGATTTGATTTTATCGGCAAAGGCGTTTTCATAAACAATTTCATACAGACCGTAATTATCACGAATCATAAATTCCATTCCATTACCTAAAACAAATCCTTCTTTTATTATCAATGCATTTAAATCTTTTTTTATTTTTTCCAATAAGTTTCCTTCGTCAAGAAAAGAAATTTTATAGCTATTCATATAGCCAGAAGCATTTTCTGTCTGTTTCAAATTTTTCCTGCAATACTCGTTCAGCATCTTATCATCTTCAAGGGTTATTGCAGAAACTTCATACTGAGTGTGACCATTATTTTTTCTACATTCAAATTTTACATTGTTTATGTAAAAATCCACGCCTTCCATTACGATAAAAGTCATTTTTGGATACAATCCCATCTTTTTTAAGATGTGCAGATAATCAATTGATTCATCAAACTCATTTATCAATGAAGTTCTTTTCTTAATAAACCTTAGTATTATCAGATAAATATTCAGTAATGGGATGTACTGCAACATAAGATACCAGCCAGAATAGCCCATATCCTGATAACGACGAACCTGCAGCTGCATGTACTTATATACAAAAATTATATAGCCAATTATATAGCAGAGTAACAGAAGCATAATTAAAGCTATAGAAATAGAGTGAAAAAAGAATCTAACTGTTATGAAAAATGCTACCCAAAAAACTGGTCCATAAAGACAAAATCCTAAAAACATAAGGATTTGAAATTTCCAATAGCGGTTCCGGCTTATTCTGCCAGAACTATTATGAACCACAATAGCTGTAACTATCACAGAAACAACAAGTGACAGTAGCAGAGATGGCATCATAGATGATATCAAAGAACGAAAAGAAGGAATTCCGTTAAAACTTAACTTCATTTTTTTACCTCATTACGTTTTAATACATCTGGCAGTATACACTAATCAAACCGCCCAGTCTACAATAATGAGTGTTCCCGAAGATTTGAAAAGGGCTGTGTTCTGGTGCAAATTTATATCAGAAGGTATCGGGTCAGAGGAACTTGCCCGATTTGAAGAGAGTAACGGCATGACCAAGGAGCTTGAAATGGCGGAACAGGCATACAATAAAATAACGGTAACGGAAGAAGAAAAATAAAAATACATCATAACCACCCGTCAAACGGATGGTTTGACCACAGCCCATATCATACAAGTATCAACAATCACTTGAACAATCCTATAAAAAAGCCTGTTATGCTGTCTATCAAACTTTTCTTTTTAGGAATTCTGTTTAATGAACGGCATAGCCTTATTCCAGTAATTTCGCCCTCAACATCAGGTGCTTCATATTTTCGGACATTCGGATAACATGCATCTTTATTGCTGTCATATCCTCCGCCTTTTAGAACTTTTTCAGGATTATCCTTTGCAGCAGATTCCCAGCACCATTCCTGCACATTACCCAGCATGTTGTATATTCCAAGAGAGTTCATTGCTTTTGAAAGTACTGCATGGCATCTGCCTCCGCTGTTTTCAGAATACCAGCATTCTGACATAAGTCTTTTCCCAGTCTTTCCACTTTCGGCTGCATAGTTCCACTCTATCTCAGTCGGAAGCCTGTAACCGTCAGCAGTAAAGTCGCACTTAATCTTTTTCCATGTAAGACCGTCATCATTTTTCCATTCATCAGGATTTGTCTTACCGCCAAGGCTGTAGCATGGAGTATAGCCGTACATAAAGCTCAGAAGGTTGCACAGTTCAACAGCCTCATACCAAGAAACACCCTCCACTGGCAGATTTCCTTCCGGCTGATACAGTTCCGTTCCTCTAATGAGTGCATAAAGTTCTCGGCTAAGCTCCGTCTCGGAAATCTCATAAGGCTCTATATTTAGCGATGTAGGTGCATTTGCACACGGAACATATATCATGACAGGCTTTAGTGCCTGCCTGTTTGTGCCGTTGTCTTCAAGCAGTACCGTATCTGAATGGTCTTTTGTAAGGGAACGGCAAACTCTGAAAGCAACATACCCTGTAGACTCTGTCATGGTTTCTGCCCAAGCATAAGATGTTACTTCACAGTCTTGTGATGGAGAAGTCCAGCCCCCTCCTCGTATAGTCTTGCACTTCAGACTGCATTCACTGTCACTGTAGCCAGTAGGATTTATCTGAGGAAGTTCACTGTACGGCCAGTACCAGTCCCAGACCCATTCCCACATATTACCGCTCATATCATAAATACCAAGTTCATTAGGCTTTTTCTGTGCGCTTTCCTGCCAGTAATTTCCGTTTATATCAGGTGCAGGTCCACCGCGATCAAAATATCTTCTATCAATTTGTGTATTACCGTCATACCATCCGACCTCATCCAGATTATTGCTTCCGCTGTATTTACAACCTTTACTCTTGATTCCGCCTTGTGCAGCCCATTCCCATTCGGCAGAAGTGGGTAATCTGTATCCATTGGCATTGAAGTCACATTCTATTTCAGACCAGACTTTCATGATGTCAAACTCACAGCTTTCAGGAGGATTTCCCCACTTTCTTTCATCGGTTTCTCCATTCAGACTGTAGCATGGTGTATATCCGCAACTACGGCTCATACGGTTACATTCAGCTACAGACTCCCACCAGTTGTATCTCATGCCAGTTTCAACAGCATCGATTTCAAAGCTGCTCACAGTTACTTTATGATATTTCTGGTTTCTCCAGTCTTTCATGTAGAATGTTCCGCCTTCAACACGCACCATTTCAGCATGGAGCAGTGTAGAAAAGAATAACGATAATAGTAATAAGCGATATATTTTACGTTTCATAACTCTCATAATTCTTATTTAGTAGATTTCTTTATCGTTCTCCAATAGAACGGCATAAACGGAAACCGTAATACAAGGATTGTACATCAGGTTCGTCGCTTGATATATATGAAATAGCACTGTATGAAGCTGGCGTGCCACAGCCACCACCTTTTACTATACGGCGAAAATCATTAGGATCAGAACGCATTTTATCCCAGCACCATTCCCAAACATTTCCACTCATATCGTATATGCAAAGCTCGTTCGGCTTTTTTGTTGCTACTTGCTGTCTTTCTTTAGAGTTTTCTTCTGTCCAACCAACTTCATCTATATCATCACTTCCGCTAAATTGTGTATGATTGCTTTTATTTCCGCCACGTGCAGCAAAAGCCCATTCTTTTTTTGTAGGAAGCCTATAGCCGTTGGCATTGAAATTACACCGTACAGGATTCCATTCGCTAATGTCTCCAACATGACCATCTGCTTCTGTATAATAAGGCAGGTCACCTTTCCATAAAGAAGGGTCTTTTTCTCCGTTCAAAGTGTAGCATGGTTCATATCCGTTCATAATGCTTAATTTATTGCAAAACATAATTGCTTCAAACCAGTTTATGCCAGCTATTGGATGTTTTCCCCATTCTTTATTAAATTCAGTTTCTCCAATTACAGTGCAGTACTGTTCAATTGTAACTTCTGTTTCTCCAATTTCAAAACTGCTTAAGTCTAGGTGTTCATTGCCTTCAACAAATATCATTTTAGGCTTTGTTAAACTGCAATCCGTATCAGCATACAAAGCAAGATATTCTTCTTCCGAAACTATGTCTATTTGAGACAGTTTTTCTTCATGTACTGTTTTTACCTCATCCTCAGCTTCTGAGTTTTGCACACTAACAGATGCATTATTTGGTTCGGTAAGTTCTGTTATCTGCACAGACTGTCGTACAGAATTCTTTGAGCAAGCACATAAGACAACTGGAATTAGGAAATAGAGATATCTTTTCATTTTTTATCTTTTTACAATATCAATCTAGAAAAATCATGTCATCATTTTCAAATGAATACAATTCTTTTCCTGACAAATTTATAATTCCATATTTTCCATTTCTGCAAGCACAGAAATATAAAGGATTAGTATGTATGCATGCAATATCTTCATAATTCGGAACTACAGTTATTCTTCCGTAAGCATCAGCAACTCCAAACTTTTCATCCGTTGTCATCAAAATAAAATATCCATTGTCTTTATCTGCCAGAATAAATGCATATTCGGGCTGTACCAGCCACATTTCGTTTCTGTCTTTTAGACCAAACAGCTTTGTATCCTCGTCTTGTACGCTGGTGCTCAGAAAAGGCTTTATTCCTTCAATTTTAGAATTATTTATAATGCCTATGACTTCTGAATAATTCTTATGAACAGGTTCTATAATCCATTTTCCAGACCTGTCAAATGCACCGTAAAGAGTTGAACGGCTCTCACTTTTCGTCTGTAAGTAAAGCTTATCATCAAAAAATCCTCGAACACATAAAGTTTTATTTCCATATTCAAAATCAAAGCGGTCATCTTTCATTGTAAGGAATTCTATATCTCCCAAAGTTATATTATTTAAAAGAATTTCACCACTTCTAGAAATAAAACATTCTCCATTATCTGTCTTTCCTTTGGCATAATCATACTCATAGAAATTGTAAATATCAGAGACACCATCTGTAGACCATGTTCTGTCTGGAATAGAAAAAAGCAGCTTTCCACTTCTGTCTATACCTCCCCACCATTTCTTTTCACCTTGCATAAAAGAAACAATGCATATTCCGTTGTAAAAATCTTGAACTGAGATATAGTCAAAATTGACAGCAAGCTTTCCATTCTCATCTATAAATCCCCAAAGTCCATCACGACAAACTGCACCAAGCCCATCTTTGAAAGGTCTTACTTCCGCAAAAACTGCAGGAACAATAGGTAAACCTTTCTTACAAACATCCGCATAAGTCCATAAACTGCTATCTTGCATCTGGACAGGAATAAATCGGTCTTCACAAGGCTTTTTGGGAATGATTACAGACTTATAAGCTGTGTTACAGGCTTCAGGTTCAGACTTGTCATATTCTCTAATAAGTAATAACTGAGTTCCATCCGACTGATTTTGAACTCCTCCAAAAACAGCAGGATAAAAAGGAACTTCTATATCTGTTTTCTGAAAAGATGAAGTTTCTTCTTGTGCAGACGACTGCTGTACAAAATTCTTTGAACACGCACATAAGACAATAGGAATTAAGAAATAGTAAAATCTTTTCAATTTTATTCCATTAATTTTACAAGGCTTCCTTCATAGTTGAAATCTAAGATTTCACCGCTCTTTGTAGCACTATGAGGTTTATACAGCTGTGCAGAACCAGACACTTTTATTACACCTTCCGAATAACTGATAAAGAGCGTTGTCTTTACGTCCCTGCTGTCACTGTCTTCCTCTAAAACTCCTTCAAGCAGAGTCTCCTTGTCGCTTCCGAAAACTTGATATTCACCTTCTTCAATTGGAGTTCCGTACAGCCAGACACTAAGTTTGTAATTACCGGTTTCATTACTTAGAACAATCTGGTCTTTATCGCTGTTAAAATAGCAATGAGTGAAAGGATTTTCTGAAGACTTTTCGGCTTGGACTTCTGTACGATCCCCAATGGAACGGCATAAACGGAACCCTATGTATGGAGACTGAACATCAGGACTTTCATTTGAATGCTTAGTTATATCACCGCATGATGCAGGTGTTCCCCAACCTCCACCACAGCGCATTCTATAATAATTTCCATCATTAGGTCCTGTAGGATTTATTTCAGGTTCACTCGCATAAGCACTTATTCGATTCCAGCACCATTCCCAGACATTTCCACTCATGTCGTAAATGCCAAGTTCATTTGCTTTTTTTGTTGCAACTTGATGTCTTTCTTTTGAATTTTCTTCTGTCCAACCAACTTCGTTTATTATATTGCTTCCGCTGTATTTTGTATGATTGCTTTCATTTCCGCCTTGAGCAGCAAATGTCCATTCCGCAAGTGTCGGAAGCCTATAACCATTTGCATTAAAATTACACTGCACTGTATTCCATACGGTCATATCTCCTACTTGACCTTTATCTTCTGTGAGAGAAGGTATGTCAGAACTCCACATAAAAGGATTTGTTTCTCCATTTATGCTGTAACAAGGTTCATAGCCGCACTTCATGCTTAATTTATTGCAGTATATGATAGCTTCAAACCAGTTTACATCAGTTACAGGATAATTTCTCAAACTTTCATCTATTTCTTTTTCGTCTGTAACAGACTGATACTGTCCTATAGTAACCTCTGTTTCTCCAATCTCAAAACTACTTACTGTAACATCATGAAAACCTTCTATTTCAGTTCCTAATTTAAATGTTCCCCCTTCAACAAGAATCATTCTTGGGCTGGCAGACTCAAATTCTGAACTTTCTTCTTTTTCTGAATTTTCATTTTGCTGTTCAAAACCATCTTCAGAATTTTCTACAGAAGCCATTTCTGTAACTGTTTCAGAACCTTCAGCTGTAAAAGTCTCAGATTTAATTTTAGAACAAGAAATGAATAAACTCACACATAATAATATTAATAATGATTTTTCTAAAACAAGATTCTTCATATATTTCTCCAAACTCAATGTTTTACTAATGTATATGTTTCTATTTTAGTTATAGTATATGTATCACTTTGTGTACTAAGAGCTTCACCTAAAATATAATTTCTATGCTGCTTAGCATCATTTACACTAGAACCAGAATAATTAAACTGTATCTGTCCATTATCATTAAGTCTGTAGCCTGTAAGTACAACCCAATGATCACCGCCAAAAACATCTTTTGCTTGTCCAAGTACATACGTAGTACCTTCTTCTTTTGCTACTATTTCATTTAGCTTTTCTTTTGAAAGCTTATCTTTCCAATAGTCGGTTTTTAACTCTGCATCAGAATCATTTGCTGAAAGGTAAGACCTAAATGCAGAAGCTATCTCCTCTTCGGACATGCATCCATCATTATTTGAATCATAACTATTTATATCAATAAGACTTACATCTATTCCTAATGCATCACTTATCATTTTTGCCGTAGAAGCCATCTTACAGCCTTTTTTGCTGAATTTATTTCCCTCGCCATTCATTTTGTCATCATCATCTGTACCTTCATACTCTTGCATATTCTTTTTGTCTGCAAGTTCCGTAGAAAGTCCCCATGCCGTTGCTGAATTAGCAGGTATTTCTTTATACAGATTCTGAGATGAAGTTTGTTCTGTAATGGACTCCGTAATTGCAGAACTTATTTCTTCAGGTACATTTTCCATAGTGGATAATGGTAAAGCAGATGCTGTTTCTGGACTTGAAACCGTATTATTATCAGCATTTCCTACTATTTCTGCACCGTTTACAGAAGAAACGGCTTCTGTCTGAGGAGCTGAAATATACTGCGTAGTATGAGGATAACCTCTATAATCCGTATTATTACTGTAACTGCTTCCTCCACTTGAATAATTCGAACTGCTGCTGGAAGAACTTGAACTGCTACTATTCCATGAATTAGTTTTAGGCTTCTGTCCTGTACTTGTACTAGAAGATGTATTATTCCATGATGAAAAGTTTCCTGACAGGTAAGTTGACGAACTTCCCGTCATTCCCGTAGGTGCATTATCAGCACTACTGTTTGTTGTTCTTGTCACGGTAACTGTATTTTGCGGTGCACTGGCTGTTGCCTGAGGCTTTTGTGTAGCAGTAGTAGAAGTTGCTGCCGTTCCTGACGGCTTTGATGTCTTTGCACCGGTTCCCGCAGTACCGGCAACAACGCTTGCTGGACTAGAATTTATATGTCCTTTAGCCACTGCTGCCGCTTTCTGGGCACCAGACTTCTGCTGGCTGGAATTCTGTTTGTTTCCGCTTACAGCACTGCTGACTTTTGATGCTACGCTCGATGCCGCACTGCTAATCTTGCTTCCTATGCTTGATGCTGCACTACTGATTTTACTTCCCAGGCTGCTACCACTACTTTTTGAGCTTCCACTTGATTTTGAGCTGCTACCAGAAGATTTTGAGCTGCTTCCTGACGAACGGCTGCTTCCAGAGCCTCCGTGCGAACCGCTCGAATAGCTGGAACTCCTACCAGAAGAACGAGAACTGCTACTTGATGAACTGGAGCTGCTACTAGAACGCCAGCCTCCTCCATTTACAGCAAAAAGCTGTTCATCCGTCAATTCTGTTGCAAATTTTAAGACTTTTTCATCTCCATTCATTTTATTGTCTCTGTATTAAAACTGTCTTTATACTATCACTGTTAATACAGACTGTAAAGCTGTTTTGGTTCACGACAAGGCTCCATTATGAAATCTACAAAATATACTTCTATTTTTACATTAAATTGGTATAATAATGTTATGGTTACCTTGAAAATAAAAAATTTCGGTCCAATAAAAAATGGTTTCACAGACAATGACGGTTTTATGAATATCTGTAAGTTTTCAGTTTTCATTGGGGAACAGGGAGCAGGAAAAAGTACTGTTGCAAAATTATATTCATCTTTCTCTTGGCTTGAAAAAGCACTTTTTCGTGGCGATTATGGAAAAGATGATTTTTCAGAAAAAGACTTTATAGACCTATGCAAAAATCAGCAACTTCCAGCTTCCTATTTTACGCAAGACTCAGAACTTGCATACTATGGAGATTTTGTAAATTTTACATATATAAAAAATCATTTTACAATTACGCTACAGCAAAAAGCAAATTACAAGCGTCCAAAAATCATGTACATTGCTTCCGAACGCAATGTAATTTCAGTCCTGGCAGGTGCAGATAAAATAAAAAATCTACCACAGACAATCAAATGGTTGCAGCAGGAAATAAAAAAATCTAAAAATGAGTATTTTACTAATAATGATATAGTTCCACTTGGAAAATACAGTTTAAAATATGATGAGCCTACCGACTCTCTTATTGTATCTGAACCAAATTCAAATGTCGCACTACCAGTAGCTTTTGCTTCCAGTGGCTTACAGTCCATGATTCCACTCATGCTTGTAACTGAATATCTTTCACAAGATGTCGCACAATCAATTTTGAAAAAGCTCTGTTCTTTAAGTTCTGATGAACAGTCAGAAATATTATCTGGCATTAAGAATGAAAATGTCGTGAAAAATCTGAATCTGCTATTTGTTTCAGGTGTAAATAAAAATTTTACAGATAATGATATTCTGGATTATTCAGATTCATATTCAAAATACATAAACGAATATCTTATAAATATTGTAGAAGAACCAGAGCAAAATCTGTTTCCAGAATCTCAAAAATGGCTTGTAGATTCCCTTGTCATTCATGCAAACAAGAGGAAAAACAATTCACTGCTCATTACAACACACAGTCCTTATGTATTGGAAACTTTGAATAACTGCATTTATGCAGGAACCCTTAGACGCCAAGGTTTTCACTCAGAGATGATAAAGCAACAAAAGTATCACATAGATTATTGTGATGTTTCTGCGTATGTCATAAAAGAAGGCAGCATTTATGACATAAAAGATTCTGAAATTGAACAGATAAATCCTGCTGAAATAGATACTTGTTCTAAAACAATAAATGAAGAGTATTCCCGTTTGGAAGATTTGGAGTTTTCAGATCATGAATGATTTTCCAAATGAAGCAAAGCTGTTTGAGGACACTCGAAAAAACATATCCTTGAAAGATGCAAGAAGTAAAAGCATTTATCATGCTGAAAATAAAAATGAAAAAAAAGTTCTAGCACTTCGTGTTGATGGTGTTTTAATAAAAAATGGCAATAAATGCGATTATGCTCTTATTGTACAAGAAAATGCTGCATATCTTATTGAATTAAAAGGAAAAGACAGGGAATGGGCAAGTAGACAGCTAGAAACTTCTCTCGATTACTTTTGCAAATGTACTAATTTAGATTCTTACCATGGAAGAATTTCACTTTCCAGAGTCCAAAAAGATTTACATGGAACTCAATTTAAGAAGGCAGAAAAGGCTTTCAGGAAACGAAACGGTACATTAAAATATCAAGAGACACCGTTTAATGATAGTATTTAATTTTCTATAAAACAGAGGCATTTCCTGAAAGAAGGAGACAACACTTTTTGTTTATATCATACAAGTATCAACAATCACTTGAACAATCCTATAAAAAAGCCTGTTATGCTCTCAATCAAACTTTTCTTTTTAGGAGTTCTGTTTAATGAACGGCATAGCCTTATTCCAGTAATTCCGCCCTCAACATCAGGGGCTTCATATTTTCGGACATTCGGATAACATGCATCTTTATTGCTGTCATATCCTTCGTCTTTTAGAAAGTCCCCATGCCGTTGCTGAATTAGCAGGTATTTCTTTATACAGATTCTGAGATGAAGTTTGTTCTGTAATGGACTCCGTAATTGCAGAACTTATTTCTTCTGGTACATTTTCCATAGTGGCTAATGGTAAAGCAGCTGCTATTTCTGGACTTGAAACCGTATTATTATCAGCATTTCCTATTATTTCTGCACCGTTTGCAATAGTAAAGCAGTTTTTCAGGCTTTACTAAAACACAACAAGAATTTTCTATTTTCACATTAATTTTGCGAAAATTTATACCAAAGAAAACCTTCTGATAAATCCTATAAAAATTTGCAGACAATATTAGGATGCGAAGTTTGAATAAGGATTTTTCTTGTTGACAAATAATTTCCATTCACTTAACATTACTAGAGTGAACTCTACTAGAATTAACTCTAGTAGAATTCATTTCAGTAATATTAAATCACAGCTGTAAAGAAAGGATCGCGGTTATGAGTAAATTCATAGGAAGAAAAGAGGAACTCTCTGCACTTCAGGAACTTTATGATAAGAAAGGATTTAATATGGCCGTCCTTTTTGGCCGCAGGCGAGTTGGAAAAACAACGCTTGTAAATAAATTCATTGAAATTAATAAATGTAAATCAGTCTCTTTCGTAAGCACTGAAATGACAGAATCCGAACTTCTGTTAAGAATGGGAAATGATGTCCTTGAAAGTCTTGCTCCAAACCTCAGTGGAAAATTGAAATTTGATTCATTCGATTCAATATTTGATTATCTGGCAGAAGAGTCTGTTAAAGAAAGGATTATTTTTGTAATTTAAGAATCTTATTTCTGCAGAAGTCGTTGAACGTCGTGAAATTCCCAAACCGTATTATCTAATTACAGATTCCATGATTAATTTTTATTTTCGCTATGTCGCTCCAGGTGCAAGCCTTATAAACAGTGGTAAAGGAAAAATCTATTATGAGCAAAAAGTAAAGCACAACCTGCACCAATTTATGGGCAGCGTTTTTGAAAAGATGGCAAAAGATTATATTCTGAATAATGTAGGAACTAAAAAGATACCCTGTTTCTTGACGGATATTATTGAATACCAGAGCTCTGTAAAAATTGGAAAAGAAATTAAGTCTATTGAAATAGATTTGCTAGGAATAGATGGGAAAAAATACGTTCTGGCAGGCGAATGTAAATTTAAATCAGAAAATTTCGGCAAAGAAGATCTTGAGATTTTTCAGGAAAAACTTAATTATTTTTCCGCTTCAAATTTAGAAGTCATGTTGTTTTCTCTTTCAGGCTTTACAGATTATGTCATTGAAAATACCAGAGGCTATACGCTGGTCACTCTGAAGGATATGTATTAATTCTTCTGCCATCATTCCGTCAAGACTGTAGAATATATACAAAAATTCCTTTGTCGTCAACAAATATCACATATAGTAAAGCCATTTTTTCAGCCTTGAAGAATATGTCTGGAACTGGTACTATTAAACAGAGTTGAACATGAAAAACTTACAGATAGAAGACGCATTAAAAAACTACATAAAAAATCAAAATGTAATTTTCGTTTTTCCAACACAGATTTCCGCAGAAATGTGGGCAGACAGGGCTACATTAATAACAGATACATCAGCAGTTGCAATGGAACGTTTTATTGCATGGGACGATTTCAAAGGATCCTCAATAAGAAGCCAGCAGCAGGAAAAGCAGTCCATACCTTCTGCAATGAGGCAGATTTTTGCATCACACTTAATCAATCTAAACTCTAAAAACCCCATCCTGCATTCCATCATCCCAGAAAAATATGCACACGAAGCCGAAAGTTTTACAGACAGCATAGCCTCACTTCTTCCATCTTTGTTTCAATGGAAAAAACATTTTGAAGAAAAGAATCTTGCGCCAGATGAAGAAGACACAGATTTACTTAACATATACAACTGCTATAAAGATTTTCTTGAAAGTCACAACTGCTTTGACCCAGCATGGGAAACGCCGCCATTTAAATCTAACGGAAACACATACATAATATTCTACCCAGAAATTCTGATGGACTGGTTTGAATACAAACCAATACTGGAATCAAGCCCAGACATACAGCTCATTCATCTTGCAAACAGCATAGAAAATTCTTTAGAAGAGCACCCTTCTGTAAACTTCTATAAAAACTCACGTGCAGAAATCCGCAGTGTGGCACAGTACCTGCGGAAAATGCACGATGAAAAAAACATCAGCTGGTCCTGCATGGCTTTAAGCATTCCAGACATACAGACCTACACGCCATACATAGAAAGGGAACTTTCTTTATACGAAATTCCTTTTGTTCTAAAAAGCGGACAGCCGCTAGCATCTTTTGGAGCAGGCAGTTTCTTTTCTCTTGCCCAGCAATGCGTGCAGACAGACTTTTCTTTTGACAGCATAAAAAAACTTTTGTTAAACAAAGACCTTCCGTGGAAAGAAGAAGAACTTAATTTAAGTCTCATAAAATTCGGGCAGGACAACAACTGTCTTTGTTCATACACATATAACGGAAAAACTATTGATGTTTGGGAACAGGCATTCAACACGCAACCACAGGAAGAACTTCTAAGCACATACTATGAAAGCCTAAAGAAAACTCTTAAATCTTTTGTAAACTCCGTAACGTTTTCAAAAATAAGGGAAGAATATTTTTCTTTCAGGGAAAAGTTTTTTGACATGAGCCTCTGCTCGCAGCAAAGCGACCTCATAATAAGCCGATGCATTACAGAACTTGGCATACTCATAGACTTGGAAAATGAATTTTCAGACTGCAAGATACACTCACCGTTCCACTTTTTTACCAACAGTCTTTCTCAAAAAATGTATTTGGCACAAAATGCAAACACAGGAGTTCAGATTCTTCCATACAGGCTTTCAGCAACAGCTCCATTCAGTGTGCAGGCAATCATAGATTCAAGTCAGGCATCACTTTCAATCCTATACAAACAGCTTTCTTTTTTGCGAGACGACAAAAGAGCAAAACTAGGCTTTACACAAGACACAGATGTTTCAGAACTTTTTATTCGGCTGTATAATCTTTCTGCTCAAGATGGAATTTTCTTTACTGCAGCAGAAAAAACATTCAAAGGCTATTCACTTTGCCACAGTTACCTTACCGAGCAAAACACAGTCAGTGAACAAGATTTTTATTCAAACGAAAAAGACTGGCTTTTACAAAAAGCCCAGTTTCCAAAAGAGCTTTTCACAAGTCAGTACGACAAGGACAAAGGCTTTGATTCATGGCAA